>CAYQWI010000533.1:0-1526 GCA_964421165.1 uncultured Natronomonas sp. | reverse complement strand
TGCCGCCATCATCCTATTCAGGTACCTATCAATTGCCGCCATCATCCTATTCAGGTACCTATCAATTGCCGCCATCATCCTATTCAGGTACCTATCAATTGCCGCCATCATCCTATTCAGGTACCTATCAATTGCCGCCATCATCCTATTCAGGCACTCGAAACCCACCCGACGTGAACATCTGGTTGTATTACACTGATTGATTCTTCGTACTGGTGCATACGCGCCCTGTGTCCTGCATACTAGTACAGATATCAATCATATCCCTCATTTCTCTCACCGTTCAGTACGCAGATTAAATAGGCCAGATAGTTCACACTCACCAGTATAAAAAAAGTCCTTGTAAAGAGTTCCATGACTCCGTTCAAAAGTCAAACGAGCGTTTCCGTGATCTCGTATCGCATTCTCGCGAAGTGATTCGCCTCTGCGGAGCGAACGAAACGAAAGGATCGGTCAAAAACAGGTCTGTACTGCCTCGATGAATCCCTCCGGGAAATCCCTATTATAGACGCGTGTCGAAACGTGCGGCGTATGACCCAGTTCAACTTCGTCACACCGATCTCCGTCCGCTTCGGTGACCTCGACACGCTCGGCCACGTAAACAACGTCCCCTACGTCAGATACCTCGAGGAGGGCCGTGGGAGCTACTACGACGAGGTCGTCGGCGTGCCGTTCGAGGACCTCTCGACGGTTATCGCCGAACTGCACGTGGAGTATCGCAGCGAAATTTCCCGCGGACAGGACGTTTCAGTCGCCGTTCGAGTTCCCGAACTCGGCGAATCGAGCGTCCCCATGGAGTACGAGATCAGGGTGACGGATTCCGACACCGGCGAGACGACCGTCGCGGCGACAGGGGAGACGGTACAGGTCAACACCGACCGCGAGACGGGCGAAGTCGCCCCCGTTCCCGAGGCGTGGCGGAGCGCGATCGAGGCTCACGAAAACTGGTGACTGTCGACTACCAATCTGTCACTGATACGCCTGCAACCCGGTGAGATCCTCGCCGAGGATGAGCGTGTGGATGTCGTGGGTTCCCTCGTAGGTGTAGACGGTCTCGAGGTTCGCCATGTGTCGCATCGGCGAGTAGTCGGCCGTGATCCCGTTTCCGCCGAGCATCTCGCGGGCGATCCGGGACTGATCGCGGGCCGTCCGGACGTTGTTCCGTTTGGCCATCGAGACGTGCTGGGGTCGCATCTGGCCGCGCTCTTTCAGTTCGGCCAGCCGATCGGCCAGAAGCTGGGCCAGCGTGATCTGGGTCGCCATCTCGGCGAGTTTCTCCTGCTGGAGTTGGAACCGCCCGATCGGGCCGCCGAACTGCTCGCGATCGGTCGCGTACTGGCGGGCGGTCTCGAAGCAGTCTCTGGCCGCCCCGACGGCGCCCCAGGCGATCCCGTAGCGGGCCTGCGTGAGACACGACAGGGGCCCCTTCATCCCTTCGACACCGGGGAGGACGGCCGTCTCCTCGACGCGAACGTCGTCGAGGTGGATCTCGCCGGTGATCGAGGCCCGAAGCGAGAGCTTCTCGT
>CAYQWI010000532.1:0-1530 GCA_964421165.1 uncultured Natronomonas sp. | reverse complement strand
GACCGTGCAACGAGGCAGGACATGAATATGATCTGATGTATTCCTACCTGAGAAGGGAGTCGGCTGAAGCAAACAGTTAATGTCTGAAGCCTGCTGCAGGGGATATGGAGCATCTCCTCCCGGAAGAAATCGAGACGACGGAGCCGGTCGAAAACGTTCACGCAGCGTATCTCATCGAGGGTGACCGGATGAGCAGTCAGTATTTCGAGATGGAGCCCGGCGCGGTGATCCCGGAACACGATCATCCACACGAGCAGATCGGCTTCCTCTTTGAGGGCGAGGTGACGATCTCCGTCGAGGACGGCACGCGAACGGTCAGTGCCGGGGACGGGTTTTATTTCGAAGGCGGGGAATCACACAGCGTCGAGAACACCGGTGGAACGACGGCTCGCGGCGTCGATATGTTTTCGCCACCGCGACCCGAAGATTACTGGTCCGAATGACGCGCCCGTGAGCGCGGTGAGACTGACGGACTCGTAGGGACAACGCGAGCAGTCGTTTCGGCTCGGTATCCCAACGTTGGGATTATATATGTCGATCCAGTAGTACGGCGTATGGACCGACAGAAGATCATCGCCGTGTTCTTCGCGTTCCTGATGGCGATGTGGCTTATCGCCACCGCGGCAACGCTGCTGTAACCAGCATACCCGGCACGGTTCGTGGGGGTTGACAGCCCGATCCTTCGAGCGCGACTACTGTGATTTGTGACCACAAACACCACCCGTGACCCCGTTTGATTCGCTCTTCGATCCGACCGAGAACGAGACCGTCCGGACAGTCACGGCCACGTTTGCGGGGATCGAGCGGGACCTCCACGATGCGATCCAGGAACACTACGACGCACTCGGCGTCGACGTTCCGGACGACGGCCCGCCAGTCGAGGAGCGCACGGAACAGCTTCGGACACTCATCGATCACCGACTTCAGGGGAACCTGTGGGCGTATTTCGTCGCCGAGGAAGCCCCCGATGCGCTGAAAAACCCGAGCGACGCCGAGACCTTTGCCGGCCTCGATGACGAGACCTGGAAAACATGCCTCGAAGCGCTCGCTGAGGCGTCCGACGACGACGGAACGATCAGAGAGCGCGCCGATACTGCCATCCAAGCGCGGTTCGGTCTCGATCTCGAAACGTTCGAAAGCGAAATCGTCGGGTGGACGCCGGAAGAAACGCTCCGTCGGGGGTTTCGAGGCCCGATCGACGCCGATATCGAGCGCCTTCGGCTGGCGACACGGGCGCTCGAACGATCCGGATAAGCACGCGTTTTCACCGAGGTGTACGGGAAAACGCCCGTCCGCGAGCGTGAGGGGGTCCCAGAGAGGACACACCTCGCGCTCTGTCACATCCGCGTTCGCTGGGCGTACCAGAACGGCTAATTGCGTACGAAACATAGATCGCCCCGTTCAGACGAATGATCGAGTCAGTGCTCCGCGTGGACGTCCTGTTGTTTCTCGTCATCGGGCTCCTCGGCGGGGCTCACTGTATCGGGATGTGTGGCCCGCTCGTGACGATGTACGCGGAGCGAATGAACC
>CAYQWI010000531.1:0-1539 GCA_964421165.1 uncultured Natronomonas sp. | reverse complement strand
GACGCTCGTCTTCCTCGTGATCTTTTTAGCGGACCAAGGCGATCACTATTTCCGAATGTTCGGTTTTATTATGGCGATTGTTACCCTCGTAGGTGCCGTGGCCTTAACGGGACTATTCGATCAGATCGAACGCGTCGGACTACGAAGTAATGTACATATCTCACGGGAGTTCGCACTCGGGGCGCTCGGTGTCGTGTTGGCCCTCATGTTGATGGCACAGATGGCAGTCGTTCATCAAGCTCCGTATATGTACCAACCGAACCAACAGGTAACCGACGCAGAGATGTCCGGCCACGAGATCACCTTCGAGCACCACGACGACGAGACGGTGTTGATGGGGCTGCGTAAGGGTACTCGACGATTTATCGACGCACATTACGGACAGACGATCGCTCGCGGCGGCCTCGATTTTCCGGGGTATCGGGCCGGGATGTCCGAAACCATTTTCAATGAGAATATGACGACGGCCTACGACGACGATCGATATCTCGTGATCAAACAGAGTGACTACGACAGGGAGATCGGACTGTACGACGAACTTCGATACACCAGCCAAGGGTTCCAAAAGCTCGAAACTGAATCGGGGATCAACCGTGTCCAGCACAACGGAGAGTTCCGTCTGTACCGTATCGACGGGACCGAATAACGATCGAGACAGTCGTCGTTTTGTGGAGACTACTGCAACAGCCACAGCATAACAATGCGAATTCGGGCGTCGTAATCGTACAACTGTCCGGTCCGGACAGAACCTATCCATGTACGAAGAACATACAATCGGCGTCGTGGTGCCCGCGTACAACGAATCCGGATTCGTCGGCGATGTAATCGAGACGCTTCCGCCGTTTGTCGACCGAGTGTACGCTATCGACGACTGCTCTACGGACGATACGTGGGCGGAGATCAAGGAGGCTGCAGCCCAGATCAACGACTCCGTCGACGCGCGAAACGCCGTGTTCTCGGAACGCGTCATCTGTATCCGACACGAATCGAACGCCGGTGTCGGCGGTGCGATCAAAACGGGATATCTACACGCCAGGGAGGACGAGATCGACGTGACGGCCGTGATGGCCGGTGACGGTCAGATGGATCCGAAGCGATTAGAACGGATAATCGAACCGGTGGTCAACGGAGAGGCGGACTACGCGAAAGGAAACCGATTTATTAAACCCGAACATCACGCGGAGATGCCCAAACACCGCTACGTCGGAAACGTGTTACTCACGTACCTGACAAAGATTGCGACCGGATACTGGGACGTCAGTGATCCACAGATGGGGTATACGGCGATCTCACACGACGCGTTATCCGGGACGGACATCGAAAACATGTACGAGTTTTACGGATACTGCAACGATTTACTCGTACGACTTAGCGCGGCCGGATACCACGTCGTCGACGTTCCCTCACCGGTAACCTACGACGAGGAGACGAGCCACATCAGCTACCGTTCGTATATCCCCCTCGTTTCGTTCATGCTTCTTCGAACGTTCCTGTGGCGACTCATCGTTCGTCGGCACTCACCCGCCGAGACGATCCGAA
>CAYQWI010000530.1:0-1539 GCA_964421165.1 uncultured Natronomonas sp. | reverse complement strand
CGACGGCGTCGCGACGGAGTGGACGTCCGGATTCGAGCGGAGCTTCGAAGCCGCGTCGTGGCTCCTCGCGGACGAGGGGCCGATCTATCGGCGGGCGTCGCGGGCGTTTCTCCGGTTGCTGGCCGACGAACCCGACACGTTCATCGCTACCCGAAACGGTGACGCGACCGCCGAGGAGGCGACCCGTCGCGCTCGCGCCGTCCTCGCGGGTGAGGAGGACGCCGAGGAACTGGCAGAGGAGTTCGTCGCCCGCGACATTAATCCCGGGACGACCGCGGACATCACTGCCGGCGGGTTGTTTATCGCCCTCGAAAACGGGCTGGTGATCTGAGATGCGTGACACCGAGTGGCCGGCCGACCTCCGCGGTGTCACCGAAACGATCGTGACGACGCTCGGACCGAACGACCGCTGGAACGTCGCCGCGCTGGGTGTGTTCGCCGGCGATCCGGTGACGGCGAGGACGTGGGGACGCACGCGGACGCGGCGGAACTTCGAGGAGCGCGGCGGCGGCTACGTCCAGTTCGTCTCCGACCCCGTCGATTTCGTCGATGCGGCCTGCTCGATCCGGGAGGCGTCCGAGCCGATCCTCGATCGGGCCGACGCGTGGGTGCGAATCGACGTCGAGCCGATCGATCGGGGAACGGAGGGCGACACCGAGTGGATCGAGTGGGAGCTCGATCCGTCCGAATCGGCCGTCGTGCGCGAGACGGTTCCGACGACGAACCGGGGGTACAACGCCGTGATCGAGGCCACGGTCGCGGCCTCGCGGCTCGACGTGTCGGGATACGATTCGGCGGCCCTCCGGGAACGGATCGAGTACTTTGAGAGCGTGGTCCGGCGCTGCGGTGGCCCCCGCGAACCCGAGGCGTTCGACCGACTCGTCGAACACGCGAATCTGGACCGATAGCCCCGGATTTGCGGTCGGCGATCGACCCCGTCAGTCCTCGATGTCCGGGAGGATCGCCGACAACACCAGCGCGATCCCCGCCAATCCGGCGAGCAGCAGGAACGACTCGTCGAACAGGTCGAAATCGGCGAGCGATCCGACGACGATGGGGCCGGTCGCGCCCGCGTAGAGAAACACGGCCCGGAGCAGTCCGAATCCGCTCCCCTGGACGTTGTCGGGGAGCGCTCGCGGGATGTACGCGAAGATTATCGGCCAAAACGCCAGCTGGAAGCTGGCGAGCACGGACAGTGCGAGAAACGCCGCGATCGAGTCGGCGAACGGGAACCCGGCCAGCCCGACGGCGGTCACCGCACTCACGCCGATCAGGATGGGACGCTCGTCGTACCGATCGGCGATACTTCCGAAGATCGGCTGTAAGACGCTTCCGGCGAGAAAGAAGGTCCCGAGCGCGACGGCCGCAGTCGACTGTGAAATGCCTTTCACATCGACGAGATAGGTCGGCAGAAACGCCGTGAACCCCTGCCAGACGAATCCGAGGAGGATCATCCCGCCGGTCGCGATCAACACCGGCTTGCGCGTGGCGGCGAGGAGCACTCGCCGCACGGCCTCGCGGCGGGGCTCCTCGTCGTCC
>CAYQWI010000529.1:0-1543 GCA_964421165.1 uncultured Natronomonas sp. | reverse complement strand
CCGCCCATCTCACGGCCGATGAGATACATCTCGCTGAACTTCTGGATGACGTAGGATTTGGTGTCCTCGGCGAAGTATCGCCAGGCGTTTTCGGTGTCGATCCGCATGTTCAGGCGCCGGTACAGCGAGTCGATCGTCTCCGAGAGCGCGCCGAAATCCTTCTTTCTGAGCGTCCGGAGCACCGTGGAGGTTGTCGACTGTTTCGCGCTTTCGCTCGCACCGAGCGCGCGGATGAAACTCGGGAACTCCTCGTCCCGTTCGACGATCGCCTTCTCCTCGCGTCGGAACACGAACGCGGGGAACAGAAACGGAAGCGTCGGGATCGCCAGATACAGCGGCGTGGGGATGGAGTCCATCGGCACGAGCGTGGGGAACGGCCCGACGCCGAACGTGCTGGCGGTCATCGAGAGCACGATGAGCAAAAACAGGGCGACGGCGGCGATCGAGCTGCCCAAAAGCAGCTGCTTCGACCGCGTCCGATAGCCCTCCTCGATGTACCAGATCGGGTCGTACGGGACGATCGCCCGGATGACCAAAAAGAAGCCGATCTGGACGAAGACGAACATCGCGATCACGGCCGCGACGGTCCAGGTCGGGTTCGTCCCCGTGAGGATCGGCAACACGACGGCGAAAACGAGCGCGAACGTCATCGAGAGCACCATCGACAGGTAGAGATCCTTCATGACGTCCAGATTCTCCAGTGACTGTTCGTAGATCGTCCGGTAGTTCTCGATGATGACGCCCTGCTCTTCGAAGAGGAAATCCGACATCTCCTGGCCGGCGCCGAGCGTGTAGGCGAGCCGATCGAAGAGATCGGTCACCGAGTCGCTCGGCACCTCCTTCGCCCGCCGTCTGAGGGCGTCGTCGAGGCTCTGGTTCCAGGTGTCGACGAGTTGGACGATCCGCCGCATCTCGACGGTCAACTCGCCGTACTCCTCCTCTTGGGCCAGCTTTCGAAAGACCTCCATCCGGTCGATGTTGGTCGTCGACAGGACCGTCATGTGGGTGACCATCAGATGGAACCGGTTTTCCATCTCGATCCGTCGGCTGTCGAGTGCGACTTTGGGGTACGCGATCCCGGTACCGAGGAACACGGCCCCCAGAACCGGCAACAGCAACCGGACGAAAAACACCGTCTGCCACGAGATCGCGAGGACGACGGAGCCGAAAAACAGCGCCGTGACGGGAGCCAGGACGGCCAGGACGTACGTCCCGGAGTCCATCTCCATCCGATCGTAGGCGTCGAAGATCTCCCCGAGCAGTTGCGTCGCCTGTGCGGTCCGGGCGGTCGACATCGGCTAACCCCTCCGCGTGATCGTGAACGGCAGCCCCTCGATCCCGTCCCGCTGGAAGTTCTCGATCGCCTCGTTGACCTCGTGGTATCCGAGGATGTCCTCCTGGATCATCCGCTCGATGATGTCGGCGCGATACTGGAGATCGTCGTAGATCTTCCGGGTGTCCGGATAGCCGAGCAGTTCGGCGATCTGCTCTTCGAGCACGTAGGAGTTGTTCATCCCCTGGAAGACGATCTCGTCCTCGACGG
>CAYQWI010000528.1:0-1547 GCA_964421165.1 uncultured Natronomonas sp. | reverse complement strand
GCATCGCGACGACGTACGCCGCGACGGCCTGGACGAGGTCGTTTTTCGTCGAGTCCTCGGCCCCCCGGACGACGACCCGACCGCGCTCGCGCCAGGATTCCCGCGAGTAGGCTTTGTTCCGTTCGATCGTCGCGTCGTAGCCGATCTGCTGGACGGCTTTCGCGATCTCCTCGACCGTCGGTTCCTCGACCGCCAGGTCCGCAGGGACCCGTCGACCCTCCTTCCTCGAGAGGCCCGCATCGAGATAGGCGGGCCAGATGACGTTCTCGACCATGCCTCGACCTGTGAGGTCAGGCGAGTAAACGCTTTTCAAAACTGGCCGGTCTCTACGGTCTCGAGGCGGTCACGGGAGCGGTTACCACCCCGTGTTTCCGTCGTATCGGTGTACCGACGGCATCCCTGAATCCTCGTCGCCCGCGTAGCGCGCGCACACCCGCGCAGTCGGTCGATTTTCGCCGAAAGGGTTATCCGAGCTACTGTCGTAGCCGGCCACGATGACCGAGACTCGCGTACCGGGAGGTGAGACGCCGTGGAGCTGATTATCACGGAGAAGGACAACGCTGCACGGCGGATCGCCGACATCTTGAGCGGGGAGTCTATGGACGCAACCCGAGAGAACGGCGTGAACGTCTACGAGTGGGGCGGGAAACGCTGTGTGGGACTCTCCGGCCACGTCGTCGGCGTCGACTTTCCCGACGAATACTCCGACTGGCGGGACGTCGAACCGGTCGAACTCGTCGACGCGGGCATCGAGAAGAAACCCACGAAAGAGAACATCGTCGCCACGCTGCGGATCCTCTCCCGCCAGGCCAACCGCGTGACGATCGCCACCGACTACGACCGCGAGGGCGAACTCATCGGCAAGGAGGCCTACGAGATCGTCCGCGAGGTCAACGAGGACGTCCCGATTCGCAGAGTGCGCTTTTCCTCGATCACCGAAAACGAGGTCACGAACGCCTTCGAGGAACCCGACGACCTGGACTTCGATCTTGCCGCCGCCGGCGAGGCCCGCCAGATCATCGACCTGATCTGGGGGGCGTCACTGACCCGGTTTCTCTCTCTCTCTGCGGGCCAGCTCGGCGACGACTTCATCTCCGTCGGCCGGGTCCAGTCGCCGACGCTCAAACTGATCGTCGACCGTGAACGCGAGATCGAGGCCTTCGATCCCGAGACCTACTGGGAACTGTTCGCCGACCTCGAGAAGGACGGCGAGGACGACGAACCGTTCGAGGCCCAGTACTTCTACCGCGACGAGGACGACAACGAGGCCGAACGCGTCTGGGAGGAGGCCGCCGCCGAGGACGTCTACGGTATCCTCTCGACGGCCTCTGCTGCGACCGTCGTCGACGTCAACCGCCGAACCCGAACCGACTCCCCGCCGACGCCCTTTAACACCACCCAGTTCATCCGCGCCGCGAGCGCGATCGGCTTCTCCGCCAAGCGGGCGATGTCCATCGCCGAGGATCTCTACACCGCCGGCTACATCACCTACCCGCGGACGGACAACACCGTCTATCCCGACGATCTCGATCCCGAGGAACTGCTCG
>CAYQWI010000527.1:0-1548 GCA_964421165.1 uncultured Natronomonas sp. | reverse complement strand
GTATCGACGGTCAAAGTCGACGGGGGTGCGCGAAACGTATCGACGGTCAAAGCGAATCTCCGGTCGTGAACGTTTCATCGATGGGGACCGACTCCCAGCCCTCCTCGTACGGCGTCATATATTTGACCTCCAATCGGAGGTGATCTATCTTCCATTCACCGGAGATTTTCTCGAAGTCGATATCGTAAAAGGAAAACTGCCAGCAGGCTCCCACACCGTTCATTACGTACGGGCCGAAGAAATTGAACCGCCCTCTGGCCTGTTCGCCGTCAATCTCGATCCACGGGTTTGCGATGATGTGGAACCAGTCCTGAAAATCAGTCTCCTTGTCGAAATATTTGAGTTGGAACTCTCTGAGAGTATCTTTCCCATCGATTTTCCCATGATCTCCGTAATCGACGATGCAGTCGTCGGTGAACAGCGTCATGAATTCATCGACGTGCGCTTCGATAGCCGTCTCGTCGAAACGGTCGTACATCAGCTCGTATTTCGACATGAGTTCGTGAATCTCTACCTTGTCGATGATCTCTTGAACTTTATTTTCGTCTACCACACAGTATGTTTGAAAAATGGAATATATAACGTTAGCCATGGATATTTGTCTCGGAATATAGCCCAAAAGAACAGATCCTGAATATTCAATGCCCCAATTCCTGCATATGTCCCTCTCTCAGACCCAATTGAAATAATAAAACTATTTCTAACTATAATTGGGCAACCATGACTCAATTTAGAGAATAATTTGTAGTGTATCATGGGACTTTATATATTCTGCTACAGACAGTACGCACGATGTTCGAGACAGCAATCTGCGGTGGGACGGCGGTTACGGCTTCGTCAACGATGGACGTCGATATCGGGATACGCGACGGGAAGATCGTCGCGCTCGAAGAACCCGGATCGATCGACGAGGCACAAAAGGTAATTGATGCGGACGGACGGTACGTTTTCCCCGGATTCATCGACGCACACGTCCACGTCAACACGTCGCTCGGCGAGTTCGAATCCACGGACGGATTCAGCGAGGTCACGGGGGCCGCCGCACACGGCGGAACGACGACGATCTTCGATTTCGCTATGCCCGACCCCGGTGAGTCCGTCCTCGAAGCGCACGATCGAAAACTGGACAGCGCACAGGGGGACGCACACGTGAACTACGGCTTCCACGGTTGCATAACGGACGTTACCGAACAAAACCTCAGCGAGATTCCGGACGTCATCGAGGCCGGGTCGAGCACCATAAAGATGTTTATGACCTACGAGGGGCGGCTTCGATTGACTCACGGGGAGATCAGAGACGTGATGGAGATCATTTCCGAGCAAACGGACGGGCTCGCACTCATTCACGCCGAAGATCAAGAGATGATCTCACGCGAAGTCGAAACCCACCTGGCATCTGATAAGGGCGGCTATCAGTACCACCCAGAAACCCATCCGAACGTGTCCGAGACGGCAGCGATGTGGGTGATAACCAACCTCGTCGAAGAACAGGGATGTCCCGCGTACTTCGTCCACGTCAGTACGGCCAAGGCTCGGGCAGTTATGGAG
>CAYQWI010000526.1:0-1554 GCA_964421165.1 uncultured Natronomonas sp. | reverse complement strand
GCGTCACCGACGACTTCATGGACGCGCTGAAAGCCGGCGAGGAGTTCGTCTTCACCAACCCCCGAACCGAGGAACCCCACGTCGCGACCCCCGAGACGAAGGAACTGTACGACATGTTCGGCCTCGGCGAGCACGTCGAGGTCGGCGAGGTGCTCTCGATCCCCGCCGAAAAGCTGTGGGAGCACATCCTCGAAGGCGCCCACGAGAACGGTGAACCCGGCGTCGTCTACCTCGAACGAATCAACAAAGAACATTCTTTCGATGTGGACAAACATCCAGATCATCGTATATTAGCTACTAATCCGTGTGTTACCGGTGACACGCTCATCAGCACGGAGAATGGTCTGGTTCCGGCCGAGGAACTGTACGAGCAGGGTGCTGCCCGAGATGTCGTCGTGGATGGACGTCTCAGTGAGGATCGCCTCAAGGAAGCGAGCAGCGTCTACAAGACCGGCGAGAAGGACGTTTATAAGCTCACAACGGAAGAGGGGTACGAACTCCGCCTGACAGCCGACCACCGGGTCATGACCGACGACGGCTGGATCGAAGCCGGTGAACTCAAAGCCGGCGATACGGTACACATCCAGAACCGGAAAGGCGCGTTTGGTCGACATGGATCGGCAGAGGAGGGACGAGTGCTCGGGTGGCTCGTCGGCGACGGTCACCTCAAACACGGTGAGGAACGTGCGGTTCTCAACTTCTACGACGAAGACAGCGAGATTTCCGAACAGTTCGCTGCGGACGTAAATGAAGTTGTTCGCGAACCGGCTGGAAACGCCGATTACGAAATCGGCGTCAATGACATCTCTCGGTCTGATGACTACCGCGGTGTGCAGGCGGTCGAGCAGCGAATCCGGTCGACCCGACTGTATGAGTACGCAGCTGAGGCCGGCCTTGCGGAGGAAAAGCTCCGTGTTCCCGACCCTGTCATGCGCGGAAGCGAAGAGATGGCTCGCGGCTTCCTACGCGCCTTATTCACCGCGGACGGCGGCGTGCAGGGGACCCACGAGAAAGGGAATTCAGTCCGTTTGACGAGCACGAGCGCCGAGCTACTTAAACAGATTCAACAGCTCCTCTTGAACTTCGGTATCGCCAGTAAACTGTATGAGGAGCGTCACGAGGCGGGCGAACAAGAGCTTCCCGACGGTAACGGTGGAACTGCGACGTACGAGAGACAGGCAGATCACGACCTCGTCATTGCCAAGGACAACCTCGTTCGATTCCGAGATGAGATCGGATTCCTCCTCGATTCGAAGAACGAGGCGCTCGATACGCGTCTCGACGGCTACGATCGCGGTCCGTACGCAGAGCAGTTCGAAGCGACGGTTGAATCCATTGAACAGGACGGCCACGAAGCTGTTTACGACCTGACCGAACCCGATACGAGCTCGTTCGTGGCGAACGGGATCGTCGTTCACAACTGCGGTGAGCAACCACTCGAGGAGTACGAAGCCTGTAATCTCGGTCACATCAACCTCTCGACGATCGTCGATCTGGACGCGCCCGACTGGCGGGTCTGGTACGACGAGAACGGCGACGAGTACGACGACATCG
>CAYQWI010000525.1:0-1555 GCA_964421165.1 uncultured Natronomonas sp. | reverse complement strand
AGCCCATCCCCGTATTGATCAGGGCAACGACGAATCCTTTGCCGGGAAATTCGGAGAACCCCACAAGAATCGCGATCGGGAGACTCACGAGCGTACTAATCAAAACGGCAGTGAGACTCACGTACAACGAGACGTAAATAATGCTCTCGACGTAGTTTCGTTCGAAGGGAAAATCAATAAGAAGCGGAGTGAAGCCGTCTGCGATGAGTCCCGGCGACGATACCAGTTCAATCATGTGTGATGGTCACTCTCCGTCCGGAGTCCAGTTCTCGGGGACGTATTGCTGGAAGTTTGGATCTTCTGAAACTGCTTCGGGGAAGAACAACTGCTCATCTTCGACCGTGTATTCTTCGATGATATTTTGTCCTTCTCTGGACGTGATGAACCCGATATACGACATGGCGAGGTCGTAGTTGACATTCTCGTGGACGCCGGGATTGACGGCGACGATGCCGTAGGGATTTGCGAGGAGCTCTGGACCGCCTTCGATCGCCCCCTCGACGCGGATCGAGATGTCGAGTTCGGACTGTTGGGAAAGGTAGGTACCCCGGTCGGCGAGCGTATAGCCGGGCGTCTGGTTTGCTTGATTCAGCACCTCACCCATCCCGCTGCCGGCCTCTCGGTACCACTCACCATCGGGTTCGACGCCAGACTCGTCCCAGATAGCGAGTTCTTTCGTGTGCGTTCCTGAATTGTCGCCACGCGAAATGAAAGTAGACTCGGTCTCGGCAATCGCTTGGAACGCCGCTGTTACCTGATCCATCCCGTCGATTCCGGCGAGATCGTCGTCAGGGCCGACGACAATGAAGTCGTTGAACATGAGATCGCGCCGATTGACGCCGTACCCGTCCCGGATGAACTCGTCCTCGAGCGAACGTGCGTGGACCATCACCACGTCCGAATCGCCCCCGCGGCCGGTTTCGAGCGCCGCGCCGGTTCCCTGTGCGACGGCCTCGACTTCGACGCCGTATCGGTCCTCGAACGCGGCGTTCACCTCGTCCAGTAATCCCGTATCGTAGGTGCTCGTCGTCGTCGTCAGCGTGAGCGTTTCGTCGAGGATCTCCGCATTACGCCCTCCGTCATCGGTACCTGCACATCCGGCAAGTGACGCGGTCATTCCCCCGGCGGTCGCGACGAGGAATTCACGCCGCTGTATCATTAACGATACAATGTTTTTAGAGCAGCTATTTAGAAATTTCGCCTTGCAAGTAACCAATCATAGTTACGTCTTGGGGCGAATGAGTAGCAATTAATTATATCCCTTTACAGCGTATCAGATCTACAGGCCTCGTACAATCTGCTGTGTTGAATAGCGGTCTTAAACGCGTGAAATGGGGGTTCAAACCCATAGATCGAGCTCTTCTCGGCCACCAAACCCATCTCGATTCTGGCACGCGTCAGTCGTTGTGATACGACCAGCCGCAACCCGGCACACAGGCATCGTATCATCATAGAGGAAAACGACGCCAGCGTGAATATCTGACATCAATCCTCACGAATCCTTCAGGTCACCCGTCTCGATAACTAGTTCGCGTTCTCGGACGTACGAAAGGAC
>CAYQWI010000524.1:0-1555 GCA_964421165.1 uncultured Natronomonas sp. | reverse complement strand
CCTCCGAGACGACCATCGATTCGAGTATCTCGGCGTCGATCTCGTCCTGTTCGAGGTCGAGTTCGGGACGGATCCGTCGCAGGGCGTTCATCGCCGCCTCTTTCGTCAGGCTTTCGAGGTCGGCACCGACGAAGCCGTGCGTGTTCTCGGCGTACTGATCGAGATCGATCCCGTCGACGAGCGGCATCCCACGGGTGTGAACCTGTAAGATCTCCTTTCGCCCTTCCTTGTCCGGGACGCCGATCTCGATTTCGCGGTCGAACCGGCCGCCGCGACGCAGTGCGGGATCGAGCGCGTCGACGCGGTTCGTCGCACCGATGACGATGACGTCGCCCCGCTCGTCGAGCCCGTCCATCAGGCTCAGTAGCTGGGCGACCACTCGGCGTTCGACGTCGCCGCTCGTCTCGCCGCGTTTGGGCGCGATCGAGTCGAGTTCGTCGATGAAGACGATCGCTGGCGCGTTCTCTTCGGCTTCCTCGAAGACCTCGCGGAGCTGCTCTTCGGACTCGCCGTAGTATTTCGACATGATCTCCGGCCCGGAGATGTCCGTGAAGTGAGCGTCGATCTCGTTCGCGACGGCTTTCGCCATCAACGTCTTTCCGGTCCCCGGAGGGCCGTGAAGCAGGACGCCCTTCGGCGGTTCGATTCCGAGCTGTTGGAACAGCTCCGGATGCCGCATCGGCAGTTCGATCATCTCTCTCACCTGTTCGAGCTCGTCGTCCAGGCCGCCGATATCTTCGTAGGCAACCGATGGCGTTCCGTCGCCCCCGGCCACTCCAACGTCGCCGCGACCCGATTGAGCGAGCTGTTCGGCGGGCTTTTCGCTCACCGTAATCTCGGTCGAATCGGTGACGACGACCGTTCCGCTCGGGTCGGTCTCGGCGATACGAATCGGGATTCGCTGACCCGTCTGTGAGGAGAGCGGACCGAGTCCGAGCGAAAACGGAACGTTCTGTCCGGTCGTGACAGCCTGTCCGCTGAGCTTATCGCGGATATGTGGGCCGATATTCCCGCGAATACGGAGGTTCTGCGGAAGCGCGACAGTCACCTGCTTTGCGGGGCTCACGTCGGCCGGCTCGATTTCGACTTTGTCGTCGATACCGACGTCAGCCTCTTGGCGGAGTCGCCCGTCGATTCGGACGATACCGCGTCCCTGGTCCTCGGGATAGCCGGGCCACACTCGGGCGACAGCGCGGGATTCGCCGCCGTCGATGACGATGTAGTCCCCGTTCTCCAACCCCAGTTCCTCCATCGCCGCCCGATCAGTGGCGGCCAGTCCGCGCCCGGCGTCTTTCTGTTTTAATGGTTTGACAGTGAGTCGCATCAGTTATCGCTCCACTTCGATACTTACGACGCCATTGTTCATAACAGCACTGTCGCTACCGGCCGGAACCTCGAACTCGTATTGTTCGTCTCCGATGACGACGATCGCCGTTCCATCGACGATGTCGATACTGCCGGAGACCGCCCCGAAATCGGCGACGAGAACGTCCCGGCCGTCGTCTTCGACGAGACGAACTGGACCGTCGATATCGCTACGAATCGACTGCGTATA
>CAYQWI010000523.1:0-1564 GCA_964421165.1 uncultured Natronomonas sp. | reverse complement strand
TGGTCACGAGCGCTCTTCCCGTTTCGTGGACGGCACTCGCCGCTGCGGTCGGCGTGCCGCTTTTCGTCGCGTTGTTCTACTTCGACGGGATGATCATCGGGAAATTCACCCCGCCGGGGGCGCTTTTCGTCGGATACGTCATCGTCATCAAGCCGTCTGGACTGATGCTTTTCGCTGTCATCGGGCTGTGCGTCGCCGCTTCGACGCTCGGCCAGTGGACGCTGTACCGAGGGTTCAACGAAGACCGTCCGGAGTTCATCGGTATCCGCCGACGGGTGCCGTATCTCGACCGCGTTCCGTTTTTCATCCGGGCGAAGGTCGGTGAACGGCGGATGCGGTTCGTCACCCGGACGTTCGACCGGTTCGGCGGCATCGGCCTCTGTGTGACGAACGTCGTTCCGGGCATCCGGAGCCTGATGACCATCCCGGCCGGTCTGAGTAAGTACCCTGTGAGCCGGTTTCTCGTGTTCACCACCCTCGGAAACGTCTTCTACATGCTTCTTCTGGTCGCAGTCGCGAGGGGGCTCATCGACCTGTTGTAACCGCGAAACGAGCGTACTTGTGCCGCCGACCTAAAAAGAGGGTAATGACAGCGTTCGACTCGTTCGACCACGATGCACACATGGCCGAGGCGCTCACACTCGCCCGGGAGGCGGCCGACCGCGGCGATGAACCGTTCGGCTCCGTTCTCGTCCGTGACGACGAAATAATTATGCGAGAGTCCAACCGGATCGTCACCGAAAACGACGTCCGTCGCCATCCGGAACTCCACCTCGCGTACCGTTCGGGCCGGGAACTCGACGCCGACGAGCGACGAGAGACGGCGATGTACACGAGCACTGAGCCGTGTCCGATGTGCGCCGGCGGGATACGGTACGCCGGGCTGGGACGCGTCGTCTACAGCGTCGGCGGCGACGAGATCAGCGAGTTCACCGGCCGTGAACCGACCGTGCGATCGGCGGCGATACTCGATGGCGTCTGCGAGGTCGTCGGCCCGGTTCGAAACGCGGACGGGCGGGCGATTCACGAGGCGTTCTGGTAGGCCGATCCGGTGCACCGCGTCCTACTGGGACAGCTGTGTGAAAACGGGTACGACTCGCTGAGAGTTCAGGCGACAACGACTACGAGAACGCTCACGAGGTGAGCGATGGGACGGTTCACAGCTTCGAGAGCACGAAGACTGGTCCTTTTTATAAATAGAACCGCTACCTACCGCGTATGCACACCCACATCGTTCCGGTCGGCTTCGATTACGACCGGCTGATCGCGCCACTGGTGCGAGATCAACTCGACGTTGATCGTGTCGTGCTTTTGGAGGGTGCGGTCGGAAGCGAGGCGAACGTTGAGTATTCCCGAAAACTCGCCAAAAAGCTCCAGAAGGATTTCACGAACTTGCTCGGCGCTGAGACTGAGGAGTATGTCATCGAGGACGTGTACGACTACGACGCCGCGTTCGAACAGGCGTACGATCTGATTAACGGCGAGCTCGACACCGGTAGCGAGGTGTGGGTCAACGTCTCGGCGATGCCGCGGACTGTTTCTTTCGCGTTCGCCACCGCTGCTC
>CAYQWI010000522.1:0-1572 GCA_964421165.1 uncultured Natronomonas sp. | reverse complement strand
ATATCATGAGAGACCCTGAATACGAGCCCGAAGGCACGCGCCACTACGAATGTTTTACCTGTGGAACCGTCGCGACGGCGCGAGACACGCTCGATTCCTGCCCGAGCTGTAGCGGTCAGATGCGCAACCGCCTCATTCCGGTGGAGTAACCGTGTCGGGATCCGATCGCAACGATTCCGAGAGCGGCGGCGACACCGAACCCGAACACGGGTCGGCGCTCGAAACCGCCCGACAGCAACTCCAGCTGGCCGCGGCGCACATCGACATCGATCCGAACATCGTCGAGCGGCTCCGGTACCCGGCGAAGGTACAAGAAGTCACCGTCCCGGTTCAACTCGACGATGGAACCGTCGAGGTGTTCACCGGCTACCGAGCCCAACACGACAGCGTCAACGGACCGTACAAGGGCGGTCTCCGCTATCACCCCGAGGTGACCAGAGACGAGTGCGTCGGCCTGTCGATGTGGATGACCTGGAAGTGCGCGGTGATGGACCTCCCGTTCGGCGGCGCGAAAGGCGGCGTCGCGGTCGATCCGAAGTCGCTTTCGGACGCCGAGACCGAACGGCTCACCCGGCGGTTCACCCAGGAGATCCGCGAGGTCATCGGCCCGACGCGCGACATTCCTGCCCCCGACATGGGGACGGGCCAACAGACGATGGCGTGGCTGATGGACGCCTATTCGATGCAGGAAGGCGAGACGATCCCGAGCGTCGTCACCGGCAAGCCGCCCGTCATCGGGGGCAGTATGGGCCGCGAGGAAGCCCCCGGACGGAGCGTCGCGATCATCACGCGAGCCGTCTGTCAGTACTACGACCAACCCCTCGGAGAGACGACGGTCGCCGTCCAGGGCTACGGCAGCGTCGGCGCGAACGCCGCCCGACAGCTGGCCGACTGGGGCGCGACGATCGTCGCGGTGTCCGACGTGAACGGCGCGATGTACGATCCCGACGGCATCGACGTTCACTCGGTGCCGACCCACGACGAGGAACCCGAAGCCGTCACCCGATACGCCGACACCGTCATCTCGAACGACGAACTGCTCGAACTCGATGTCGACGTGGTGATCCCCGCGGCGATCGGCAACGTCATCACCCAATCGAACGCCGACGATATCCGGGCCGATATCGTCGTCGAGGGCGCGAACGGACCCGTAACCTCGAAAGGCGACGAGATCCTCGCCGAACGAGATATCGCAGTTATCCCTGACATCCTCGCAAACGCCGGCGGCGTCACCGTCAGCTACTTCGAGTGGCTCCAGGACATCAGCCGGCGGTCGTGGTCGCTCGAACGGGTCAACGACGAACTCGAAACGGAGATGCTCAACGCGTGGACGGCCGTCCGGGACGTCTACGAGGAGAAGGACGTGACGTGGCGCGATGCCGCCTACATCGTCGCGCTCTCCCGGGTCGCCGACGCGCACGAGGCCCGCGGTCTGTGGCCATGACAGTGTGGTAATCGGACGATGATTTATATACAAATCCGAACAAAACTGGCCTAAAACGACAGCTTACGTGTTCTGAGCCAAATAAAGAAATCGAATTACCAACAACTGATAGGCAGCGATGAAAGAGA
>CAYQWI010000521.1:0-1595 GCA_964421165.1 uncultured Natronomonas sp. | reverse complement strand
ACGCTCCCTTCGTCGACTACCTCGTCCGTCTCGTCCCAGTGGCTCGAACCGACCGAGCTGAGCGATTCGTCCGGTTCGATGTCGCCGGTGACGTAGATCTGGTAGTTCGCGATCGCGTCCGATATCGATCCGTCAATGATAACGTGATTCGAGAGATCCCCGTCGCTTCCGGACGGCGTCTCGGAGTCATCGCTCTCGTCGGAATCGCTGTTGGAGTCGTCACTTGAATCGCCGTCGGAATCGTCGGATTCATCATCTTCAGGCGACGTCTCCGTCGGATCCTGCACGTCGGTTTCGTCGACGGTCAACTCGTCCACGGAGACCTCTTCCCCGTCGGCATAGAGGGTTAGTGCGTCGGTATCGCCGTCCGCCGAAAAGTCGATCAAATCTCCCTCGAACGTGAACGTGTCACGGCTCTCGCCGGATCCGCTCACCGAACCGACGGCGGTGTAGGTCCCGTCGTCGTTCCGGATAGCGTAGTCGGTCGGCTCGGATCGATTTGCCCGATACGGTCCGACGTCGTACTGTGGTGTGATCCCCCCCGTCGACGTGAACAGGTAGTTGAGTCCGCTGGAGTTGTCGGCGGCGACGACGAGCTCCGTCTCGTCGGATTCGACCGGCGTCCGGTCGTCGTCGATCTGGTGTCGAGCAACGGTGTGATCGTGATCCTCGACGACGAGCTCGTCCATAGAGACTTCCTCCCCGTTGAGATACAGCGTCAGTTCACCTACATCACCGGTCACAGACATATCGACGATATCGCCGCTGAATCGGAACGAATCGCCACTGGTGGCTCCGCCACCTGTCAAGCCGATGGCTGTCCACGTTCCGTCGCCGTTGTTGATGGCGTAATCGGTCGGTTCAGAGCGGTTTGCGCGGTACTGGTGGCGATTGTACAGCGGCGTGATCACGTCGTCGGCCGTAAACTGGTAGCTGATGCCATCGGAGTCGTCGGTCACAAGGACGAGTTCATCGCCCTCGAGACCGCCATTCGAAAAATCTTCCTGGCCCCCTGTCGCGCCGTCGCTCGACCACTCGCTGGACGGTTCCTCACAATCGCTTCCGACGCAGACGTTTTCGAACCAGTCCGGCACGTCGAGATTTCCGTCGCCGGTGAGCTGGATGTTAGAGCCGGTCCAGCCTTCTGCTCGATGTCTCTTTGGTGCGATCGCTTCAACGCCGTTTGCGTTGTATATTCGGATGTTCTCCATGTGGCCCGTGCTCAACGGTGAATCTTTCGAGAATCGAATCGGTGCGCCGCCGCCGAGATCGTCGCCGGAATGAATGATGTCGACGTTCTTTATTAGCATATCCTGTGAGTGTTCGTAGTTCCCGATCCTGATCCCGCGTTGATTCCTCGAATCATTGGAGGTGAGCGGGGCGGAGTCATCGTTGAGGATGACGCAGTTTCGGACGACAGATCCGCGACCCCCGATACGGATCCCGGCGACGTTACAATTATGTGCGAAACAGTTATCTACGACGACGCGGCCCCCCTCACCCTTGCCCGGCGATGTCGCGTAGATGCCGTTATCGTCGAACCCTTTGAAATAGCAGTTTCGGAACTCGACCTCGCCCGCGTGGTCCGGCGGAAC
>CAYQWI010000520.1:0-1603 GCA_964421165.1 uncultured Natronomonas sp. | reverse complement strand
GATCGTGTCGCGGCGAGAAGAACGTCTCGTCGGCGCGGGCCTCCTGTTCGTCCCACCGGATCCCCGAGATGATGCCGTCGATGTCGTGCGCTTCGAGGGCGTTGTTGAGCGCGACCGTCTTCAACAGATGGTTACCGACGTAGGTGTCGAGCAGGAACGGGAACGTCTCTTCCTCGTATTCGAGGATGTCGCGGGCGTGGTGTCGGTTGTGTTCTCCGAGCTCGGAGATGTCGATGTCGTCGCCCGGCTGTAGCCCGTGTTCGTCGACGTACTCGCCGATGTCGTCGTTGCGCGCGAAGATGACGTCGAGGTCCCACTCGTCGGCCCACCGGTCGACGAATTCGAGCAGTTCGTCGAAGTGCTGGTAGTGGTCGATGAAGACCGCTGGCGGCAGTTCGTAGCCGTACTCCTCGGCGACTTCCTTGACGAAATACAGCGTCAGCGTCGAGTCTTTCCCGCCGGTCCACATGATCGCGGGAGTTTCGTACTCTTCGAGACCGGTCGCCACGACTTCGATCGCCTTCTCGATTTTATCTTCGAGCGCGGGATAGTCCGCTGCCGATTCGCCCTCACCGTCCGCGTACGGTACGTCGACGTACTCCGGGAACTCGCTCATAGTGTGTAATTACATTTAATTAGAAGCCTAAAGGGCGTTTCGACCTCGGTGAATGTAGTCGTGGGAGATAACAAGGCGTCCGGAGTAGAGGTGAATGTTTCCGCCCTTAAATACGAACGAACTAACGCCCTCTGTCTCACGCCCGCGCCGCGAAACGGATTCCGACAGTATATAAATACGCGCGGTCGAACGGAAACCAACGAACGTCCGTTCGCTCCCTGCGGCGGAACATCTTATAAACAATGACGGAACAAGAACTCGGAATCACGGAACGTAAAGAGCACAATCCTGGCGAGTGGTACGCCGAGGTCGTTCAAAAGGCCGGTCTCGCGGATTACGCGCCGATGGGCGGCTTCATTATCACCCGACCGCGCGGCTACGCGCTGTGGGAACGACTGCAGGATCACCTCGACGGCTGGTTCAAAGAAACCGGCGTCCAGAACGCCTACTTCCCGATGTTCATCCCCGAGTCGTATCTCGAACGGGAGAAAGACATCGTCGAGGGGTTCGACCCCGAGGTCGCGTGGGTGACTCACGGCGGCCACGACGAACTCGAAGAGCGCCTCGCGGTTCGGCCGACCTCCGAATCGATCATCACGCCGTTCATGGCCCAGTGGATCCGGAGCTATCGCGATCTCCCGATGCGGCTCAACCAGTGGTGTTCGGTCGTCCGCTGGGAGGCCACGGAAACGAAGCCGTTCTTCCGGACGAAGGAGTTCCTCTGGCAGGAGGGCCACACCGCACACGCGAGCGACGAGGGCGCGTGGGAGGAGACGATGACGCGACTCGGACAGTACGAGCGTCTCTACGAGGAAGTTATGGCGATCCCCGGCATGCTTGGTCGCAAACCCGACCACGACAAGTTCCCCGGCGCGAAGACGACGACGACGATCGAGGCGCTGATGCCCGACGGCAAGTCCGTCCAGGCGGGGACGAGCCACCACCTCGGCACCTCCTTCGCCGAGGCGTTCGACATCACCTACACCG
>CAYQWI010000519.1:0-1605 GCA_964421165.1 uncultured Natronomonas sp. | reverse complement strand
TCATGGAGACGCTCGCCGACGTCGGTTCGGGCGGCGAGGAGTCCGCGTTTCTCCGACAGTTGGTATTTAAATCGGTCCCGCTCCGGATAGGGTCGTTTATAAGACGACCGAGCCTCGCGAAGCTCTCGCAGTTCGTGACGCTCATCGCATTGACCGCGGCAGTCGGCTTCGGATATATATACGCGACGCTAAAAGTATGAGTGGTCCTGAAACGAGAGACAGCGGACCGGACACGGAGGGGGGAGACGACGAACCGTCGCTTCCCGGGGTGTGTGTCGTCACGCATCCGCTGAGTTCGGCCGGCGAAAACGCGACGCGAACGCTGCTCGAGATCCTTTCGGCGATCACGTCCGTCTCGCTCGTGACGGCCGACCTCCCGTCGGGTTCGACGATCCGAGAGAACCGCGAGGTGATCGAACTCACGAACGCTGGAACGGGGTCCAGCATTCCGGTAGCGGTGTTCCGGTTCGTGCTCAACCAACTTCGGATGTGTCGGGCGATTCGGCAGCGGGACGAGGAGGTCGTGCTCTTTTTCGGCGCGACGTCGTATCTCCTGCCGATCCTGTTTTCCCGTGCGATCGGAAAGACGGTCGTCCTCGAGCCGAGAGGGGACGTGCCGTTGACGTTGCGTCTCCAGTGGGAAAGACGAATCCCGGGCCCGATCGCCCGATTGCTCGCCGGAGGGATCCGATCGCTCGAACACGCCGGATACCGGTCCTCGAACGCCATCGTGACGTACACGCCCTCGATGGCGACGGAGCTCGGACTCGACCGATACGAAAAGAAGCTGTATCCGAACGGGGCCCGGTACGTCGACGCTGAGACGTTCAGCGTTCAAACGCCGTTCGAGGACCGTCCCCGTCGGGTCGGGTTCCTCGGACGACTCGACGAGGAGAAAGGCGTGCGAACGCTCGCGTCGGTTGCGAGTGAACTCCCCGACGACATCACTTTCCGGTTCGTCGGGGACGGTGATCTTCGCGGTGAGCTGGAACGAGAACTCAAAGACGAGCGGGAACGAGGAGCCGTCGAATTCACCGGGTGGGTGGATCACGACGAAGTACCGGCGCAGTTGAACGACCTCCGGCTGCTCGTGTTGCCGTCACGGCCGACAGAGGGGTTGCCGACGGTGATCCTGGAATCGCTCGCCTGTGGAACACCAGTTTACGCGACCCCGGTCTCGGGGATCCCGGACGTAGTTCAGGAGGGAGAGACCGGGTGTCTGATGACCGAAACCGACCCGAGGCAGATCGCAGCCCGTATCGAGGCGATCGTGAGAGACGACGATCTCCAGGAACGCTCCTCGGCGGGGCTGGAACTGATCAAAACCACGTATAGTTTCGATGCAGCGGTCGACCGCTACAGGGAAGTTCTGACCGCGATCTAGCGTTTCCCGTGCTCCCCGAGCACCTCGCAGTACAGATCATAGTACTGGTCTGCGACCGTTTCGAGTGTGTATTTCTCTTCGATCAGCTTTCGGCCGCGTTCGGAGAGCCGATCCCGTTTTTGTGGCTCTTCGGCGAGAACGAGTAGCTGTTCGGCGAGTTCGTTCACGTCGTCTACCCCATGGAACAGCGCGACGCTGTCGTACGCGTCGGTAAAGACGTC
>CAYQWI010000518.1:0-1605 GCA_964421165.1 uncultured Natronomonas sp. | reverse complement strand
AGTACGACACGCTCGCGCTCGTCGACTGTGCGAAGGCGACCGATCCGGTCGTCGAGCGCGACGTCGACATCCTCATCGATCACTTCGAACCGGAAGTCGATTACGACGCCGCGTTCGCCGACGTTCGATCGAACGTCTCCTCCACGTCGACGATACTGACGAAATACATCCAGGAGTTCGATATCAGCCTCTCGGAAGAGGTCGCGACGGCGCTTTTGTACGGCATCCGCGCCGAAACGCTCGATTTCAAGCGGGATACGACACCGGCGGATCTGACCGCGGCGGCGTATATGTATCCGTTCGCGAATCACGACACGCTCGAACAGGTTGAGTCGCCGTCGATGAGTCCCGAAACGCTCGACGTGCTCGCCGAGGCGATCCGCAGCCGGGAGGTCAAGGGGTCACACCTGGTCTCGAACGCGGGGTTCATTCGGGATCGGGATGCGCTGTCACAGGCCGCCCAGCACCTCTTAAACCTCGAGGGGATCACGACCTCCGCCGTCTTCGCGATCGCCGACGACACGATCTATCTCGCCGCCCGTTCGAAGGACATCCGGATCAACATCGGAAACGTGTTACAGGACGCCTTCGCCGAGATCGGGGAAGTCCGGGGACACTCGACGGACGCGTCAGTCGAGATCCCGCTGGGTATCTTCACCGGACTGGAGATCACCGGAGAAAATCGGGACACGCTGTTGCAGCTTACGGAGCAGGCGGTTCGGTCGAAGCTCTTCGAGGGGATGGGTGTCGAAAGCGGAAGCAGCGGCGATAGCTCGAACGGGAACTAGGCGGTCGCTTCTTCGCTCTCGGGGTCGTGAAGCCGTTCGACGACGTCGTTTATCAGGATGATGTCGCCGACGGCCCGGACCCATCGATACGGAACGATAACGCCGCTCGATCCGGTGGTTCGGGTCTGAAACAGTTCGTGGTTGACGTCTCCGAGGGCGAGCCCGGTGACGGCCTCTCGCTCAAGATCGAGCCGGAGATCTTCGACTTCGCCGACGAAGACACCGTTGTTCGAGTAAACCTCTCGTCCGACGAGGGACGTGATCTCCTGTGGGGCAGATTCAGTCTCCATGACGGCCGGTCGTGTGGATTCCCCTTAACTCTTTCAGCCGATCTCTATTTCACAGACCGTGTGTCCCGCCGACCGGATCGGTGCCGAGGCCGCACACTGCCGAAGGAGTTAATTTCGTCACACGGGTAGCAGGTGGTATGAGCGATAGCGAGGAACTCGACGAGATACGCGAACGGAAACGCGAGAAGCTGACCGCCCGGGCCGAATCACCGAGCGAGCCGGTCGACGTTCGAGGGGCGGCCCACCTCGAAGAGCTCCTCGAGGAATATCGGATCGTGCTCGTCGATTTCTACGCCGACTGGTGTGGTCCCTGTAAGATGTTGGCTCCGACGGTCGCCGAGATCGCCGACGAAACCGACGCCGCGGTGGTGAAAGTCGACATCGATGCCCACCAGGATCTCGCCGCGCAGTATCAGGTTCAGGGCGTTCCGACGCTGTATCTGTTCGCGGACGGCGAGGTCGAAGAGCGGATGGTCGGCGTCCAGAACAAGCCGGCGCTCGTCGAAAAGATCGAGTCGATCGCCTGA
>CAYQWI010000517.1:0-1606 GCA_964421165.1 uncultured Natronomonas sp. | reverse complement strand
CGGGCGGAGACGCACCAGTAGACGTGCGTATAAATGGTGGGACGTTGAACGGCGAGAGTTACCAGCCTATTGCTGGCGACTGATCGCCGGGAGTCCAAATCAAAGCCCCACCCTCAAGGACCGAGGTGCGTAGCACCAAGGGAGTAGGGTGGGGTAGTTTACTGGTCCACAGCGAGCGTTTCCAGCGCCGATTCCGGCAATCGTGGCCACGGGAGCCACTCCGACAGCGTTTCGTCGTGACTCGCCGTGTTTCGTATCGATGCTCCCTCTCGATCCACTCGCCGTCACGATCGCATTGCTGGTCGCCGGAGTCGTGGCGAGTTTCGTACCGCTCGTTCCGGGCGGGGCGGTCTCGACGCTCGGTATCGTGTACTACTGGATGGCGACGGGAGAACTCGGATTCATCGCTTTTTTCGGGTTCGTGACGCTCGGTGTTTTCACCGTCGCCTTCGATCTCCTCGGAACCGTCCTCTCGGCACGGATCGGCGGCGCGTCGACCCGAACGACGGGTGTTGCGGCCGTCGTGGCGATCGGACTGCTGTTCGTTTTTGGCCCGCTCGGTGCCCTCCTCGGCGTAGTCGGCGTGGTATTCTCGTTGGAGTATCTCCGACACGGTGACGTCCGTCGGGGGATACGAACTGCGGCGGTCACAGCCGTCGGAATGCTTGCCTCGACGGCGATGCAAGTCCTCCTCACCGTATCGATGCTGATCGGATTTCTTTTCACCGTTTGGTTATAGCTGTGAGATACGCGCCTTACAGTTTCGCCGCGTCGATATCTCTCGACATGGGCCATGGGTTGTAGCGGCGATGTACGCCCGTTCTTCGACAGGTAAACAGCTAATTTCGTGCATTCGGTACCAGGAATCGCCTTCGTCGACAACGTGAGGCGAAGGTGCATGGGAATACGTTGGATCCCGGTCGCTTCCCACCCCCTTTCCGCCGTTCGCACAGATAGCTACTCTCGGTACGTCTCGACGTCCAGCCTGTCGATAGCAGCGAAATGATCGTCGCCGACCACGAGGGGAACGCCGAGAGAGCGTGCAGTACCGGCGATGTAGATGTCGCTCTTGTTGACCATCTCGCCGACGTCGCGGAGTTCGACGTAGATTTCGGCGGCTTCCGCGGCAGTCTCGTTCGTGAACGGCACCGGTTCCACCCACTCGTACTTCGACATCGCCTCGTCTTGGGTCATCTTCTGTGTGATCATCAACCCACGATAGAGCTCGGAGAGAACGATAGTCGAGGCGCCGATTACCTCCTCGTCGTGAGCGGCTAGGTACGCAATTGCCGCGTCGTCACCGCGAGCGTAGTCGATGAGAAACGAGGCGTCGACGAGCTTCACGATTCCCCCGAGAGTCGATCGTCAACCTCGTCGCTGAGTTCGTCGAACGAATCGTCGACGTCCTCGAGCCCTCGACTGACTTCGGCTTCGAGGTCAGCAGCCTCCTCGTCGGAGAGGAAGCCCGCGTTCGTCCGCCAGTCAGAATCGAGTTCGTGGAGGATGCGCTCGAGCGTCTCGCTAAAACTTTCGTCACCGCGTTTGTGCGCTTTCAAGCGCTCGTAGACGTCCTCCTTGATGCCGATATTCTTCGAGGCCATCCTTG
>CAYQWI010000516.1:0-1608 GCA_964421165.1 uncultured Natronomonas sp. | reverse complement strand
ACTCACGCCGGCCACGCGTATCGCGAAAGAGGATGGCTCCCGCGCTCGTGGCCTCGATCATTACCCTCCAGTAAACGGTCATGCGATAAAGGAATGTCGGACGGGCGACGACAGACGCATCCTCGGACCGAACGGCGATGGATGCGTTTTTGCCGATAGAGCGTTCACTGGTGGGTATGCCTTTCGTCACCACCTTGACGCTGCAAAGCGGGGATCGAAACGTCCTCGACCGCATCGTCAACGACATTAAACACCGTGCTGAGAGAAAAGGCGTCGAGCTCCGGGGGCCGCACGCCGAATCCCCGGTCGACATTTCGGTCCCCCAATCGAAGCGCCTCGACGCGGATGGGCGATCGTTCCGCCACTGGCAGTACACCGTCTACGAGCGACGGATGGAAGTCGTCGGACACGACGAGTTCGCGCGTGAGGTCACGAGCCGCGAATTCCCCGAGGGGATCCACCTCGACGTGGACGTCGAGCGCGTCTCTGCGCCCGGAAGTTGATACGCGATTCGAGAACACTCTCCATTCGGACAGACCGTCAACGCGGTCTGTTCACGACCTGCCGCGTCCGAAGTTCCCTGACGCCCGTTGTCGGTCCCGGGCCGGACGGATCGCTACTCGATTTTCGTTCCGGGCGTTCCGCCGGCGACGAACGCCTCCAGTCCGTCGATATCGAAGACGTGGGCCGGTGCGTCGAGCGCCAAGAGCGCGCGGACTTTCCCGGCCATCCCACCCGTAACGTCCGTCGCGTCGCTTCCACCGACCGCTTCGGCGACATCCCCGAACCGTTCGATACGGTCGATCACCGCTCCCTCCTCGTCGTACACGCCTCGAACCGCAGAGCAGAGGCCGACGTGATCGGCGTCCAACGCGGTCGCAAGCGAGACGACGACTTCGTCGCCGGAGAGGATCGTCGCACCGGACCGGTCGTGAGCGATGACGTCGCCGTGGAGGACGGGGACGAACTCCTCTTCGAGCATCGTTTTGACCGAAACGGCCGGAAACGATAGCTCCCCGTCGACGGAGCGACTCGCGGCGGAAAGCGGATGGACCGGAACCGCCGGAAGACCTGCCTCGGCAAGCGAGTCGACGACCGCGTCGTTGAGTCGCTTCATCGATCCGTGAATCGCCCGGATAGCCTCGTCGTCATGTGTTCCGTCGGTCGTCGAGACGCCGTACTCGGAGGCGTGGTGATGGCCGAAGCTGCCCGCACCGTGGACGACTATCAACCGATCGTCCGACTTCGAAAGCGCCGTCGCCGCACGATCGAGCGTGGCGCGATCGACGGTCTCGGGGATGCCTTTGTCGGTGATAACGCTTCCACCGAGTTTCACCACGGTCGTCATCGCTCCACCCGGATTCCTTCGGTGTCCAGTTCGGCCCGAAATGCGCGCTCACATCCCGGCGTATAGCTCAACGCCGTGTGGGTCTGTTCGGTTCGATCGAGAGCGACGATACAGCCGCCGCCACCGGCACCGGTGAGTTTCGCACCGAGCGCGTCGGCCTCGCGGGCCGCCCACACCATCGTATCGAGCGATCGCGAGGAGACGCCGAGCGCGGACAGGAGACCGTGATTGAAGTTCATTAGCCGCCCGATCTCTTCGAT
>CAYQWI010000515.1:0-1634 GCA_964421165.1 uncultured Natronomonas sp. | reverse complement strand
CGTTTATCATCTCGCGCACGGCGGAGCGAATCGCCTCGCTCCGGTTCGGGAACTGACCCGTATCGACCATGTGCTCGACCTGTTCAATCTGCTGCTTCGGGATTCGTAGTGTCACACGCTCCATGTTATTTCCCCTCTGTTTCCGAGTAAGACGACGTTGCACACGCGATCCGAACCGCGTTTACACCCGTGAGGCGCCTTGTATCGGGATTTACGCCGATATGCCCCATGTGTGTAAGACGCATCGTCTTACGCAAACGTAAGCACATATGGGAGGTACTTAAACATTCCCCTTGTCGTAAGACAAT
Source organism: uncultured Natronomonas sp. (assembly GCA_964421165.1). Taxonomy (GTDB): domain Archaea; phylum Halobacteriota; class Halobacteria; order Halobacteriales; family Haloarculaceae; genus Natronomonas. The sequence goes on along the minus strand of CAYQWI010000515.1, from coordinate 1,326 downwards.
AGCAGAAAACAGGCGTTTACAGCACTCAAACCCGCAAAAAACCCGTTTACGGATCGTTGAGAACGTCCGCAGCGGGGGTTCGTCGGCCGCATCCGGGACAGAATCCCCAGTCAGATCGGAGTTCGTCACCGCATTCACAGAAGACGCGATGGCTGGCTTTCTCCCCACAGTTCGAACAGTAAACGGCAGACTGCGGGAGGTTTTCCCCACACTGTTTACACGTGTGATCAGCGTCGTCAGACGCGTTTTCGGACTCGCGCGAGGATGTCTTACGCTCCACCGCCGCTTCGTTTGACACGGCAGCGGAATCACCATCAAGCGAGATGTTTACGTTCACATCCTGTGGTTCAGATGGCGTATACACGCCCTCCAGCCGCTCCGTAATGATAGCGTCGACGCGCTCGACGATGATGTCATCGAGTGATTCTCCGGCGACGGAATTCGAATTATCGGTGTTTACGCCACTCTCGCTGGTGTTTACGCGAGAGTTCGAATTGTCGCGAAGATACTCCCGGAGCGCCTCGCGCATGACCTCGCTCTTCGAGGCGTCGAACTCCTCGAGTTGCCGGATCAGGTCATCGTCCGCCCGGAACGTTATCTTACTCATTACCCGTCCGACAGTTGTGTGTGACGGTATTTCAATCTTCGCGCGCTGTCTGACAGCCGTCCGTCTGACAGTCACACAGCCGACGAAGGTCAAAACCGTTAAGTCATGCAGTCGTCTCCTTTCAACTACGCCCGCCCTTAGCTCAGACTGGTAGAGCAGTCGACTGTAGATCGACTTGTCCCCCGTTCAAATCGGGGAGGGCGGACTTTTGCTGCGAACAACGTGAGCAGTCAAAAGTCCATCGAGCCGATTTGAACACGGAAGTCACATGCCCACGCAGCCGAGCGAAGCGAGACGAGTTGGAACGTCTTCTATCTGTTCAAATCGGGGAGGGCGGACGTTTCCCGTACACAACGTCGGTAGCCTACTGACTGAATCCGAACCCGGCGACAGATCACTCGACGACCTGAAACTCCTCGCTCCCACAGGAACAGGCGTCCTGACCGATCGGGCGGACGTGGCCGTCCTGTAACACCTTCGCTGCGTACGCCGATCCACAGTGTTCACAGACGGCCATCACTCGGTCGTGATCTGTCACGGAGACCACCGTCGTTGAACCCGACGGCAAGCATATTCAAACCTTGTTGTAACTGTCACGTACGTTCTCGAGTCGCGACAGTCGAGGAACAGGTCCGCGCCGTCGGCTCGTCCGCTGTCAGACCTCGCGGTCGTCGTCTCGAGACCGCCTCGCCCGCCGTTTCCACTCCCGTTCCTGTTTG
>CAYQWI010000514.1:0-1646 GCA_964421165.1 uncultured Natronomonas sp. | reverse complement strand
CGGCGAAATCGGCAACAGTAAGAGCATCGCGCCGATGCCGATAACGGCATCGAGAATTTTGTTCCCGAGCGATATCTTCTTCGGCGTAATGGGGGTGACGGTGCGAATCAAGCCCTCGGATTCCGTTTCGGACATACTGGGAGATACGTCCCCGTCGCTCATAACGATGGTGCGTCGGAGCTGTCACTCATACGAACGGTGCGTCGGAGCTGTCTCTCACATTAATGCCGTTTCGAAATTGTCGGATCGCTGGCCGTCCCAACCCGTTCTTTTCAAGTGTCTCAACCGTCTAGCGGGAACAACGAATGAGCGAGGACTTCTACTCTGCACTCGGCGTTTCCCGGGACGCGGACGAGGACGAGATCAAACAGGCGTATCGGAAAAAGGCCGCCGAATACCACCCGGACGTTTCCGACGATCCGGACGCCGACGAGAAGTTCAAGAAAGTAAAAAAGGCCAAAGAGGTGCTTCTCGACGACGAGAAGCGACAGATGTACGACCAGATGGGCCACGATCGGTTCGAGGAGGCCGAAAAACGCGGCGCGACGGACACCGACCGCGGTGGCGGCATGGGCGGCATGGGCGGCGCCGGCGGAATGGGCGGAATGAACGACATCTTCGAGCAGTTCTTCGGCGGTGGCGGCTCCCGGTCGCGTTCGGGGCCGCGGAAGGGGTCAAACCTCAAGACCCGGCTTCGGATCGATCTGGAGGGTGCCTACGAGGGAGTCACGAAGCAGCTGACCGTCACCCGGCCCGAACGCTGTTCGGACTGCGACGGGGCTGGCCACCCGCCGGACGCCGACTCCCGGACGTGTCCCGTCTGTAACGGCCAGGGCCAACAGACGACAGTGCGACAGACGCCGCTCGGGCGCGTCCAACAGACCCAGACCTGCTCGGAGTGCGGGGGCGAGGGAACCACCTATTCGAAGACCTGTTCGACGTGTCGCGGCGACGGCGAGGTTCGAAACGAGGCGACGCTGCAGGTCGAGGTTCCTGCCGGCATTCGGGACGGACAGACGCTTCGGATGGACAGCGAGGGCGCACCGGGGGAAAACGGCGGTCCCAACGGCGACCTGTTGGTCGAAATCCGGATCAACGAGCACGAGGCGTTCGAGCGCGACGGCGACGATCTCCGCCGCCGGGAAGCGATCTCGTTCCCGCAGGCGGTGTTCGGCGATACGATCGAGGTGCCGACGCTCGATGGCTCCGTCGAGATGGACATTCCCGCCGGCACCCAAAGCGGTGAGACGTTCCGGCTCCGCAGAAAGGGGATGCCGAGGTTACAGCGCCGGGGACACGGCGATCTGTTCGTTCAGGTCCGAATCGTTACCCCTGACTCTCTCAACGAGGAGCAACAGGAGGCGCTCGAGGCGTTCGCGGAGGCTGGCGGCGAAGAAATAGACGTCGAACAGGGCTTTTTTGAGAAGCTGAAAAACAGCTTTTAACTCACCACTCAATCCGGACGGAATCACCAACGCGGAGGCCGAACGCGTCATCTCCGCGACCCTGGTTGACCGCCAGTTCGACGTTGCCGTGGCTGCCGACGGTCACGATCGCCGCGCCGGTTTCGACGGCGGCGTAGGAGTCTCCGACCGGTACCCGCTCGCCGTTCACTGTTATTTCTCCGTATCCGTCGAGTATCTCTC
>CAYQWI010000513.1:0-1650 GCA_964421165.1 uncultured Natronomonas sp. | reverse complement strand
ATCCTCGGCGGTAACCGTGATGATTTCAGAGTCCGGACCGGCCACGACGCCCGACACTCGAGCGTCTTCAACGGCGATTTCGTTGAAGAACATTTCAGTTGGATCGCGTCGAGTCACGTCGAGTGACACTTCGGCCATTAATGCTGTCGGGGTCTCACGGACATAGGAATCCGTGAAGCCCGGGGTTTTTGAGAAATACATCTCGAGCTCGAAACCAAAAAGCCCATCGGCGATCAATTGCAGCCGCCTTTCGGGGCTATCGACGGTGACGACCCGCTGAACCCGTATCGAGACATCATCCGGGAGCGACGGGAACAGGGGTCGTGTGTCGGAGAACGCAATATCGACCTCGACCGTATCGATCGTCTGTCGTGTGGAACTGCCGGTACTGAGCTGTCTCAGCCGGCGAGCGACCGTGCGACAGAGCGAACGAACGGTCGAGATGTCGTTCGTGTCGAAGGCGTCGACGTCGACGGACGCGATTTCGACGACACCGTAGATGATGCCCCGATCGGCGATCGGGACTGACAGCACCGAGTGGTATCCGTACGCAAGCATGGTTTTCGCCCACTCCTTGTCGCGTTCGGCCAGCGTTCGATCGGTGTATACGTGAGATCGAGTCGTCGCCGCTTCGAGCGCGGGTGGGTTCACGCCGATCGAACCGTCTCTGAGTTCCGCCGCCGGCCCGTCATCATCGGTCACCGCGTTCGGAACGACGGCCTGCTTTTGGGGCTTATAATCACCGACCCAGCCGTACTCCCAGTTCGTGTCGATAAACCCGATGAGCGCCCGGTCGAGTTCGGCCCGGGATTCGGCTTCGAGTACCCGTTCGATCGTTTCGGCGACGGCCCCTAACCGAACGCTCGTCGCGTCGAGTTCCGTTTCGAGACGGTCGAGATTCGCACGGAGTTCCTTGGCCGAGTCACCCTGTTCAGACCGCTCGATGGCGCTCGCGAGCGCGTCCCCGATCGAACGTAGAAACTCGGAGACGTCCTCGGACGTGTCGTCCGTTTCCGCAACTGTGAGCAAGCCTGCAGATCCGATCGGCACCGCATACTCTCGCCGACCGGTGGCGTCGTCGAGTTCTCGAACTTGATCGGCCGTAAACGCGCGCCAGTACGCCCCGTCGTCGACCGTCACCGTCTCCGGGAACTGATCGCTGTCCGCCGGCGCTGTCGTGACCCGGTGGAGGGCGCCATCGTCTTCCCTGTACGAGTAGGTAGCGACGACAACATCGTCGAGTCCCTCGAAGACGGCATCGGTTCCTGCCTCGTGAATTTCGGCAGGTGTTCGGCAGTGACGCAACTCGCTTTCCAGCTTATATAACGAGTTCAACCGTTGGAGCCGATTCAGCGCCGTCTGTGTTCGTTCGAGTTCGGTAACGTCCGTCGACGATCCGAGGACGGCCCGCCCATCAGTCCCGACCGGGTCGAACGGAACCTTTTGGGTCTCGAGTATTCGCTCGTTGCCGTCGACATCCGTGAGCGTCTCCCCGTACCGGTACACCGGCTCACCGGTTTCTATAACCGTCCGGTCGTCCTCGGTGAACACCTCGACATCGGCGTCATTTGGGGCGAAATCCGCGTCAGTTTTGCCCTCGAGGTCAGAGGGCGTCGTGCCGTAGGCTTCCGCAACGGCCTCGTTCGCGAA
>CAYQWI010000512.1:0-1655 GCA_964421165.1 uncultured Natronomonas sp. | reverse complement strand
CGACGAGGTTCTGGACGTTGTAGGGATGTGTCCCCGAGACCCATTTGAACACGTGCTCGATCGCCCGCCGGTCGGTGCGAACGCCGTCGTGATCGGTCTCAAGGAGGAGGTTCGTTGCGCCGTCGAGCGTCGGGCTGTCCCGACAGCGCCAAAACAGCGGATCGTCGGTGCCGCGAACGGTGTAGTAGTCGACGTCGCCCGGCGTCTCCGCCTCGTTTAAACTCGCGAGCGGGTGGTTCGGAACGTCGGCGTAGTCGGCGCGCAAGAACTCGCTGCAACCGTAGGCACCGCCGCGAAGCCCGCCTTCGACACACCACGTGCTGAGGACGGTACCGTGGTTTGCGCCGGCGAGGCCGACGAAGGTGTCGACCCACTCGAAGCGACCGCGGCTGGCGAGCCAGTACCTGAGTCCGGTGACGCCGAGGCTGTGGCCGACGACGTCGACCGTCTCGGCACCGGTGTGAGAACGGACTTCTGTGATGAACGCGTCGAGCTGATCGGCCATCGACTCGTGTGTGGGCGTTCCCTCCCGAAACGTAATGGCCCACAGATCGTCGCCGGCGTAGCCGCGCTGGCCGAAAAACGAGGCGTGCGGCTCCCAATCGCAGGCGTCGCGTTGATTCCCGTGGGCGAAGACGATCGGCCGCCGGTCGCTGTCAGCGGCGGTTCCGTGGTACTCGTGGCCGCCCCAGCCGCCGTACTCACCGTCGCTGGACCACGGCAGCCGAGTATCGTCCGCTCTGTCGACGCCGCAACCGACCGCACAGCCGTTTCGGTGTTGTGCGTGACGGAGTTTGCGTACGCCCTGGAGGATCTGCCACGGGACCGACACGCCCTGTGGAGACATACCAAGAGACACAATACGTACCACATGCCATCGAACTACTTAACTTTCGCTTTTTTCTTGCTCAATACTTATAAATGAGGGCGAGGATTCCGGCGGATCGGAAATACGTACTCCCGTTTCGTCATCCGTTTCCATCCGTTTTCGACCTCTCTGTTCGGCTTTCGTCGTTTACTTATATACCGTGAGCATTTATCGACTCGTTCGATGTCCGAGACCCCCTCCAACGTATCCTCCCCGGAGCGTCTGATTTCCGGCTACTCCGGTCGCATCATGCTCCTCGTCGCGCTCGGATCGATGCTCTCACAGATCGGCTGGCTGGTGTTACCGCCGCTGTTGCCGGCGATCATCGACGATCTCGCGATCTCCTCGACGCAGGCCGGGATCGCGATGACGGTGCTGACGATGTCCGCGGCGGCCGGACGGTATCCCGGTGGCCGGCTCGCCGATCGCCTCTCCCGAAAGACGGTGCTCGGATTCTGCGTTCTGGCGTGGATCATCGGCTTCTCGATACTCGCGGTCGCGACGACGTACGCGCTGTTGCTTCTCGGAAGCGCGATCGCCGGGATCGGGGTCGGGATGTACGTCCCGGCGGCGTTCGCCCAGCTTTCGGATCTGTTCAGCGAAAAGCGCGGCCGGGCGTTCGGGTTGAACAACGCCGCCTACAATCTGTCGGGGATTCTCGCACCGGGTATCGCGTTCGTCGTGTTACTGTTCGGCCCGTGGCGGCTGTCGTTCGCGTTCCTCGTCGGCGTCCTGCTCGTCCTCGCCGTCCTCATGCACGTCTGGCACAGAGGCGAGTACGTCGTAG
>CAYQWI010000511.1:0-1658 GCA_964421165.1 uncultured Natronomonas sp. | reverse complement strand
ACAACAGTCAGGAGAACCGGAGGGATACCGATAAGTTACCGCCCCACGAAGTACGCCATATGTGGGACCGGCGAAGCCGCACCGTCATCTGTATCGCGTGCGGCGAGACGCTCTCTCGAGCCGACGCCCGCGAGTACGACAAGCACGGCGACCGCTGGGACCGACGCGACAAGGAGTTCGAATATCTCTGTAAATCCTGTTATCGAACGCTGTGTCACCAACCCCGGAAAGGACTGGAAACGCTTCTCGTCAAAATAGAGCGGGATTTCGGGACTGAACTCGAACGGGAGAGTCACCGTCGCTTCATTGAGCGGTATTATGAGGCGATCGTAAGCTCGATCGAAGCGGAGGAAAACGATAGTTGAGTCAAAATATCCACCGATCGATGGCCGAGTTTCGGAGTCCGCGGCCTCGCAACGACTAACTGCCCCACCGCACAACCGTTCAGTATGACTGACCGCGACGAACAGGCGTACGCCGGCACCGCGGAGGGGCAAGGTCCCGTCAGAGTCGACGAGGAGCTCGCCCGGCATCTCGAAAATAAACGGGAAGAACTGTTCGAGGAGTTCGAAATCCGCGACGGGTTCCCGAACGAAGTGCTCGAAGAGGCGGAGACTCGGGCGTCTGACCCGGACGGAGACATCGAGAGCGAGCTTGAGTCCCGGCGGGATCTCCGAGAGTTGACGACGTGGACGACGGACCCTGCAGACGCGCAGGACTTCGACGACGCGATCTCGATCAAACGCACGGAAGAGGGCTATCGACTGTGGGTGCACATCGCCGACGTGACCCACTACGTCAGCCCCGAAACGGCGATGTGGGAAGAGGCCCAAAAGCGCGGGAATACGGTCTATCTCCCCGCCTACACGATTCACATGCTCCCGCCCGTGCTCGCGGAGACGGTCTGCTCTCTCGTGCCGAACGAGGACCGACTCGCCCACACCGTCGAAATGCACATCAACGGCGAGACGCTCTCGCACGAATCGATCGACATCTACAAATCCGTCATTCACTCCGACGCCAGACAGACCTACAACGATTGTGAGGAGCGTCTCGACGATCCCGACGCCCCGCTGCACGACGCGAACGCCCTCGCGTACGAGCTCGCCGAGAAACTGCACGAGCAGCGCAAAGAGGACGGCTCGCTCGTACTCAACCCCAAACGCGACCGCGCCCACACGATCATCGAAGAGTGCATGCTCAAGGCGAACAAGGCCGTCACCCACGAACTGCAGTGGAACCGCGGCCTCGAAGCGATGTTCCGCGTTCACCCCCAGCCGACACCCCAAGAGTGGGACGAAGCGCTCAAAGAGATCCAAGAGCTCGATGGTGTCTCGATTCCGGGAGACGCGTGGGACGACCCTCGAAAGGCCGTCAACGCGACGCTCGAAGAAGCCCCCGGTAGGCAGCTCGACAAGATTCAGTGGGCCGTAATGAAAGTGATGCCACGCGCGAAATATATGTCCGACCCCTTCGGCGGCCACCACGCGCTGAATTTCGAGATCTACGGTCATTTCACCTCGCCGATCCGGCGGCTCTCGGATCTCGTCAACCACTGGATCATCTACACGAACGAGGTTCCCGGCGGGATCGCAGATCTGTGCGATCACGCCAGCGACAAACAAAAAGACGCCGAAACCTGCGAACGGATCTACAAG
>CAYQWI010000510.1:0-1660 GCA_964421165.1 uncultured Natronomonas sp. | reverse complement strand
GGCGACGCTTCCGAAGAGCGCCTTTCCGACCGGAGATCGTTTCCGGCCCCCGATCACGATATAGCGGGCGTCGATATCCCTGGCGTAAGACGTGATTTCTTGGCCCGGATAGCCGACCAGACCCACAGGGGTAAACGCCTCGATAAACTCTGAGGCGATCCGTTCAGCCTCGGCTTTGGCTGCTCGTTTCGGATCGTCCGGATCGATCGCTTCTCCGATATCGGCCTGAGACGATTGACGGATCCGCTCGGTAGACTCGTACTGACCGACGACGTGGACGACGTGGAGTTCTTCGTCGAACACGCCGGCCAGTTCGCTCGCCTTCTCAATGGTTCTGCGTACACCATCGTCGTCCTCCACTGCGGCGATAATCGTCATACCTGTCCGTTTGAGAGCGACCTACATGAATATCCGGTACGATTCGGTGGCCTCGTTAGAGGATCAATGGGGGGTCGATTTTCGACACTCGAATGGTCCTCTTGTGAACTAGTACCACAGGCTTGAACATACATGTATCTTACAGATTACGACCGCAGCGGCCGAATCGGTTACAGCCAATGAGGATATTTTAAGACCCCGCCGAATTATTGTTCATGACGAAATGGCACTCTGGTCTGAACAAAAACCAACGGAGGATTTCTACCGGGTATTAGCGCCCGATGGAACCCTCGTAAACGAGCCACCGGACCTCGACGACGACGAGCTTCGAGAGCTATACCGGACGATGAAGCTCACCCGACGGTTCGAGGACAAAGCGCTCAACCTCCAGCGAGGGGGTGAGCTGAGTATTATTTCCCGATGTCGAGGGGAAGAAGCGACGCCGCTCGGAGCCGCCGCCGCGCTCTCCCCGGGAGATTGGTGTTTCCCGCTGTACCGGCAGCGATCCGGCCTCATCTACTGGGACGTACCCCTCGAACGACAGATCGTGGGATTGATGGGCGCCGAACCGGAGACGATCAACGAACACGTCTCGGCCGACGGCGACGGCCCGGCCGTTAATTTCTCGCCGGTGTACATCCCGCTGGGCGCGAACCTCCCGAACACCGTCGGATCGGCGCTTGCCGACAAACTGAACGGTCGCGACACGGTCTCGCTGACGTTCGTCGGCGACGGATCGACGAGTGAAGGCGACTTCCACGACGCGCTCAACTTCGCCGGCGTGTTCGACGTGCCGGCGGTGATCATCTGTCAGAACAACCAGTGGGCTCTGTCTGTGCCGTCCCACCGACAGACCGCGTCGGATACGTTCGCCGAGAAGGGCGACGCCTACGGCGTTCCCAACGAACGCGTCGACGGGAACGACATCTTCGCCGTGTACGAAAAATCGAAAGAGGCCGTCGAACGTGCCCGCTCGGGTGACGGTCCGACGTTCATCGAGTGTGTGACCTACCGCATCGTCGAACACAACACCGCCGACGAACCGAGCGTTTACCGGAACGAGGAGCAAAAGGAGTACTGGCTCGAGCGCGATCCGATCGACCGATTCGAGACGTACCTGCTCAACGAAGGCATCATCGGAGACGACGATATCGCGATGATGGAAGAGGAGATAGACGAGGAGGTCGCGGAAGCGGTCGCGATCGCCCGCTCGGTCCCGAAATCCGACCCCGAACTGATGTTCGAAAACCACCTCCGCGGGACCTCCTGGAACGAGAGCCAC
>CAYQWI010000509.1:0-1660 GCA_964421165.1 uncultured Natronomonas sp. | reverse complement strand
GAGCCCGAGGTGGTGGTCGTCGCCGGCGTACATGGCGACGAGCGGAGCGGTATCCGCGCGGTGAACCGCCTGCGCGAGGCTGACCTCGACCTACTACGAGGCGTTGCGTTCGTCCTCGCCAACCCAGCGGCGATCGAGGCTGGCGAACGCTACCTCGACTCGGATCTCAACCGGGTTTTTCCCGGCGACCCGGACGGCGACCGAGAAGAACGGATCGCCGCCCGACTCTGTGAGTTCGTCGAGGGACGGGTGACGCTTTCGTTACACGGAACCGACGCGGAACCGACGCCGTTCGCGCTGATACACAGCGCCCAGGAGCGTGAGTTCGAACTGGCCTCGCAACTACCCGTGCCGCACATCGTCGATCACTGGGGGGTAAACGAGGAGACGATCACGACGTGTGGGTTCACCGTCGAAATCGAACTCGCCGCAGCAAATACCGATGAGATCGCTGACGCAGCCGAACAGCAGGCACGCTCGTTTCTCGATCGAGTGGACGCGCTCCCCGGCGACCCACCCGCTGTGGATTCGGCGTACTTCCACATGGACGAGCCCGTTCCGAAGCCCGGCGGCTCTTCCTACGAGGTACACGTCGAAAACTTCGAACGCGTTCCGGAAGGGGCCGTCTACGCGAGCGTGGACGGACGGGAACTGACTGCCGACGAGGCGTTCTGGCCGATCATGCTGTCCGCGGAGGGCTCCGAGGACATCTTTGGCTATCGAGGACAGAAAATCGGCGAGTCGCTGGACGACGTCCGGGAGACGTGGATCGGTGCAGAGCGAGATCCGCGGGATTCCGAGTAGTGCCTACACGCTGATCGCACGTCGGGCAAAAAGTGGAACTCGTCGGTGCCAGCGATTCACGCTCGGCTGGCGGTGTGGTCTGCCGCGTCGGCCTTGCCGTTGGCGTAGGCGTTGTAGGCGGCGAGGGCGGCGACGAGTGCGCCGGTGATCGCCGTCCCCGTTGCGAGTTCGTTGCTCCCCATCTCGATGACGTACGGCGAGACGAGCGCCCACAACCCGAGCAGGACGGTCAGCGACGCGACGCCGACGCTCGCCATCCTGTCCTTCGACAGCCGGTAGAAATTGTAGCCCGCGAGCAGGAAGATCGCCGTCCCGACGAGGGTGTCGTTCCAGTACGCCGCATCGGTTGCCTCGAAGATGAACGGCGACGCGACGAGGTACAGCCCGAATAACCCGATGACGGCGCTCACCCACTGCATCGCGTCTGTGTTCAGCGTCTGCCTGTTCCGTGCCCACCCCTCACCGGGGTCCGTTCCGGTGTCGGTTGGTGTTTCGCTCATGATTTTCTTCGCCGCCGCTACCTGCCATATGTAAAAAACGACGGTGCTTGCACCCGTCGGGGAGATGGTATGCATCTTTTCCTCGCTCGATGGTCACCCCATCATCTGTCCTGACCGATCACCGACTCTCGTAGATCGGTTCTCATCTCATGCTACATCGCGCCAGTTCTCGAGGCCGTGGAATCGGGTTAGCCGCCGGTGTTGAGCACGTCGATCACGGTCTGGCAGTCCAGCGCGTGATCTACGTGATTTACCGGTTGGCCGAGACGGAAACGTCGATGTCGGCTGGATAGCTTCCGATCTCAGCCCTGGGAATCCCGTAGGATCAGCGGTCCAATTGCAAGGGTTCGCTTCGC
>CAYQWI010000508.1:0-1670 GCA_964421165.1 uncultured Natronomonas sp. | reverse complement strand
TCGACGACGTATCCCTTTATTATCGGCTTGACACCGTCGGCGAGCGTCGCCCCGAGTGCGCCCGCGATGGCGGCGATCGGCGGGACGAACGGGATCGCTAACAGGAGGCAGACAGTGAACATCCCGATGAGGACGCGAGGGCGTGCGATCTTTCGAAGCCCACCGCTGGAGAGCATTCCGCTCACCGGGTCGGCGAGTGTCAACATGAAAAGTGCCGGAACCGCGATCTGCGGTTCGAAGACGAAGACGGTGATCGTTCCCCCCACGACGTAGAGCGCGTAGCCGGCGACGGTGTCTTGCTCGTACTCTCGGGTGAGCCGATCGTAGATGACGTGTTCGAACCCGCCGTACAACCGGGCCGCTTCGAGCACGGCGGTTACGAAGAGTCCGACGACGGCGAGCAGCTGGATCGTAGACCAGGTGACGAGTCCGGTCTGTAAGACGTGCGTATCGAGAAGATACGCGCCGGGGACGATCGCTCCCGAGGCGTGGACCAATCGGCGGCCTGGTTCGAGCGCCATGGAGATGCGTTCCCGGCGGGGGATTATAACCGTACGTGCTTCGGTCGGGTTCTGTACTCATGTCGTCCAGTTCACTCCGGTGGTGGAGAGATCGCCGAGTCATACGGATTGTTGTAGTCTTTTACCGGTCATCACCGACACGGGCTGGCGATGGCCGGTAAATCGTTACAACAATCCGTATCAGGGGTCGTTCGGAATCACTTCAGCGGAACGCAGCAATAGGGTCTGTATCTGTTGGATAGCATGCGTCAAGTACCATCGCCCGGGCGACGTGCCACAGATATATGACGTACGCACTTGTACTGTGCCGCGATGGCCGAGCCGGACATCGAACTCGATCTCGGCGACGACGCGGCGTGGGTTGCCGCTGCCGCGATCGTCCTCGCCGCGAGCCTCGGTGGTGCGATCGTTCTCGCCGAATGGCCCCTATTGGGTGTTTCACCCGAGGAGCCGAGCGAGCCGAACCTCGTCGAACCGGTCGAAGGCGGAACCGAGCTGTGGCCTTACACGGCTCGTGCACACGACTTCGAGAGCCGAACGCTCGGCATAAACATCATTTTTTACGGTGATCCGGGGGACGTGCGGACCGCGCTGACGGAGCGCTCCGAACTCGAGTGGGAGGAAGAACAGATACACGAAGGAGACGCCGACAGCGAGACGATCTCTACGGAACGGATCGAGATCGACCCCGAAGCCGACGACCTCGGCGACGTGATCTCGTGGAGTGAAGCCGAAGGATCGACGCGTTATACGTATTTTGAATTAGGCGGGGAAGGGATGTGGGTCGACGAATCGTATGAGCTTCACGCAGGAACGTATCTCGGCGAGCGAAAGCACATCCGAGCGTACGACGATCCAGCAGGGGAGTGGACTGCCGTTCAGATTCACGACGAACACTGGGATTGGTTCCGGCTCCGACACACCGTAACCGGAATCAGCGACTCCCAGCGGGAACTCGAAAGCGAATTCATGGGCGCACCGTACACCGAGACGGTGGTCAGGATGCCGTTCGGGAACGAGACGGCCGACAGCGATGGGTGGGTGACAGGGATCACGCTCGCCGGGATGGTGCTCCCGCTCGTCTTCGTCGGAATCACCGCGCGTTCCCGAAACGTGACGCGCGAAGTGACGACGTTCCTCAACGAGCAA
>CAYQWI010000507.1:0-1673 GCA_964421165.1 uncultured Natronomonas sp. | reverse complement strand
ACCGCTCCGAGGACCTCCCGAACGTCCTCGTCTGTCTCGTCTCCGCCGACCGCGATTTCGTCCAGCGTCACTTTGCTCGATTGCCCGGTAAACTCCGCGAAATCAGTCCCGTCCGCCAGCGCGGTTTCCCTTTTAACCCGATAGTTCCCCCCGGCCGTCTCGTAGAGGTCGCCCGGGTGGAAGAAGTACCAGTCTTCCCGATCGAAGCGGACGCCGACGCGGGGCTTCGCGCCGAAGTTCCGGGAGAAGTACACGAGCGCTTCGATCTCCTCGCCGCTGAGGTAGATCGGATCCCCGGCGGACGATTTCGCCTCGATCGCGTAGAACGTCTCACCGTCACCCGCGAGCACGTCCGGTAACTCCCGTTCGGTCGCGCTCCCCGAGGCGGGTGCACGCATGACAGCGAAGCCGGCTTCATCGAGCAGCGTCACGAGTTCGCGTTCCCTGCGATCGCCCTTCGCGTTCGGATTCGCCATTGGCGAGTGTCAGAGACGAATCGGATTAAAGGGGCCGATCTCATCTACTGGGTGTCGGGACAGAAGTACACCCAAAAGGTGTGGCCGTTAGAGCATTCGACTTTTGTCTGTTTACCGAATGCGACGACGTACGGGCTGGTCGTCAACTTACTATCTCCTTCCGGAACCGGTATCTCGACCGCGTTCTCGCATGTTGGACACGTGACTTGTTCGACGTCTACGAGTTGCATCATCGTTCACCACCTAACTATAATCATTAATTAAAATAAATGTGTCCCCCGTCAGGGTGACCGGACCCGTTCACCTCTAATCGGTTGGATACCTCTCAATCAGCTTTTATACGATCTGAATTTCTCGCCCGTCACTCAGTGGATATTAATACTCACCGCCAAAACGATGCGGTATGAGTAACGTGTTTATCGCTCGGTGCGACGCTGAACGCCTCGACCGAACGGTTCGTTCGGCTGTCGATTTGAGCGAGTACGCGGAGCTACCGGACGCACTCTCGGGGATGGAGACGGCCAGCTTTTTGGGGGTTCCCGAGGGGACGAGTACCGAACGAAACTTCGAGAAGATGGAGTCGGGCGATCTCGTCTTGTTCTACGACGACGGAACGTACGTCGGCACCGGGTGGGTCGGAACCACGTTCGAGGACGACGGGTGGGCGAGCGAGACGTTCTGGGACGAGGATCTGCCGTACGCGTTCACCGTCACGGAGTTCGAAGATATCTCAGCTCCTAAAGCACGGGTTAACACGATCTTCGGATACAACGCGGGCTACTCCCCGCAGGATCTCTTCCGGATCGCCGACGACCGGGTGACACACAGCCCCGAAGCGATCAAACTCGCACTGCGTCAGTACACCGAACGGAACGACTGACTCGAACGTGCGCGACGAGTTCGCAGTCGCGAACTCCGATCAGTTCGCGTCGGCCGGCGCGTAGTAGTACTCGCCCGAACGCTTCTGCTCGCGGTCCTTCTGTGAGCCGGGTTTATTGATTCGAGGCCGGCCGGTGCGTTCGTCCCGCCGGAACGTGACGTCGAGGTTCGCGAGAAACGCGTTCATCCCCTCTCGCATCCCGGTCGGCTCGCCCGCGTGGCCGTACTCGGCTGGCGTTCCCTCGAACACCTGCAACCGATCCGAGAGCAGATCGATCATGTAGATGTCGTGGTCGATGACCATCGCCGTCTTGTCGT
>CAYQWI010000506.1:0-1678 GCA_964421165.1 uncultured Natronomonas sp. | reverse complement strand
GGACGCCGTCGCCGAGGAACTCGAGACGCAGGTTCCCGATCGGGCGGAAGAACAGATCGTCGAGGAGGTCGAAGCGCAGGTCGAACCCGAGGTCGAAGCGCAGGTCGAGGATCGAGTCGCCTCGGAACTCGAAGAACGGGTCCCCGAGGAAGTCACGTCGGAAGTCGAAGAACGGGTCGAAGAGACGGTTGACGAACGGATCGGGGCCGAAGTCGACAGGCGACGCGAAGGCGATTCGACGCAGAGCGGAACCGAAGGCAGGGACAAAAAACAGTGAGTCCCCTCAACTTTCCGCACCGATCGGTTCGAACTCGTCGTCACTCCGTTCGCTTTCGTCGATATCCGGCTCGATTTCCTCGAGCGCCTCCTCGAAGTGTGCCGCCGTCAGTTCGATCGTCTCCACGTCCGAGGGTTCCCCGGCGGCAGTCCTCCGGACGTGGTCACGAACGGCGATCGTCGCGGCTTCCCGGCAGATCGCCTCGATATCCGCACCGGTGTAGCCGTCGGTCCGTTCGGCCAGCTCCTCGAGATCGACGTCGTCGGCGAGCGGGCGTTCGCGAGTATGGATCTCGAATATCTCGCGTCGGGCGCCCCTGTCGGGACCGGATACCTCGATGTGACGGTCGAGTCGCCCCGGTCGCAACAGCGCATCGTCGATCAGATCCGGTCGGTTGGTCGTCGCGATGACGACCACGTCTTCGAGGTCCTCTAGCCCATCGAGTTCGGTCAACAGCTGGGAGACCACGCGCTCGCCGACGCCGGAGTCCCCGACTCCTCGGCCCCGTTCGGAGGCGATGGCATCGATCTCGTCGAAAAAGACCACGGTGGGGGCGTTCTCGCGAGCCTTGGCGAACACCTCACGGACGCCCTTCTCGGATTCGCCGACGTACTTGTCGAACAGTTCCGGGCCTTTGACCGAGATGAAGTTCGATTGTGCCTCGTTGGCGACGGCCTTCGCGAGGAGCGTCTTGCCGGTCCCGGGCGGACCGTAGAGGAGGACTCCCTTCGCCGGTTCGAGCGCGACGCGGTCGTAGGCCTCGGCGTGTTCCATGGGCCACTGGATCGCCTCCTGTAGCCGCGATTTGGCTTCCTCGAGGCCACCGACGTCATCCCAGGAGACGTCGGGCGTCTCGACGAACACCTCCCGCATCGCGGAGGGTTCGATCCCCCGAAGCGCGTTCCTGAAGTCCTCGTCGGTCACCTCGATCGAACCGAGGACGTCGGCCGGAATCTCTTCCTCTTCGAGATCCAGTTCCGGTCGAATCCGGCGGAGCGCCCCCATGGCCGACTCCTTGGCTAACGATTCGAGATCGGCACCGACGAACCCGTGGGTGTGTTCGGCGTACTGGCCTAGATCGACCTCCTCGCCGAGCGGCATCCCACGGGTGTGTATCTGTAAGATCTCCTCGCGACCGTCTCGGTCCGGAACGCCGATCTCGATCTCGCGATCGAACCGGCCCGGTCGCCGCAGCGCCGGATCGACGGCGTCGATCCGGTTCGTCGTCGCGATGACGGTGATTCGGCCGCGCTCCTCGAGACCGTCCATGAGGCTGAGCAGTTGCGCGACCACGCGGCGTTCGACGTCGCCGCTTACTTCCTCACGTTTCGGGGCGATCGAGTCGAGTTCGTCGATGAAGACGATCGCGGGTGCGTTCTCCTCGGCTTCCTCGAACACCTC
>CAYQWI010000505.1:0-1682 GCA_964421165.1 uncultured Natronomonas sp. | reverse complement strand
TAACTAAACACGATGGACTTCCCCGGGCAAATCTATATTAGTACGTGGAGCTTAATTTAAGTATGGTCCCCCAAATCCGGGCTTCCGGACCAGTCACGAACGCAGTGGTCACTGCGATCGCGGACGCAAAGGGCATCGACGCTTCGGAATTGGATCTAGTACTGCAGGATTATATCGACGTCGACGCGCTTGAGTCCCTCACTGCTCACGAGAACGGCACGTGGTCGCTGACGTTCGAACTCCCCGAGCATACCGTGACAGTGACCGACGATAACGTCGTCTACATCGACGAACAGCCCGAAGAGATCTGAAAGAACCGGCCTGCGCAGCCTCGATTCCTTCGGAAGAAGTGGTTTTTTCGTACAGTTCCTCCCCGCCGCGACCGGCGGCGTGTCCACGCTGGATCGGAACGACGCCGTCCGCTCTTGTACCGATTGGACATAGATTATAAGCCAGCGACGCTAGATGCTGATATATGTCGATCCGACGGTTTATTCGGGCGAGTGTGCCGGAGTCGCAACTGGAGGCGATTGCGTCCGAGGTCGCCCGTCGCTTCGAGGAACCGTCGGCGGAGTTCGAGTGTCTCGAGGCAGATAACTGGCTATCGGTTCCGTGCGTCGTCAACGAGCGGTGGTTCGTGAAGGTCATCGCTGATCAACACACCATCGTTCACGCGCTGTTGACGACGGGCCGAAACATCGGCGCGTTCTCCTCGGGGACGGAGGGGTTTTTCGAGCGGTTTTCGACTCCGGTCGAGATGGCCGAACACGAACTCGACGCGACGAGACAGATGCGCGAACTGGGCGTCAACGCGCCGGAACCGATCGAAGCGTTCGAACACGACGGATTCGGCGTGTTGGTCTTGGAATACCTCCCGAACTTCCAGACGCTGGACGAACTGCCCCAAGAACGGGCCGAATCGTTCGCAGCGCCGCTGTTCGAAAACCTCTCCATAATGCACGAGTCCGGGCTCGCCCACGGCGATCTCCGGGCCGAAAACGTCCTTATCGCACCGAACGCCTCCGGCGTCGAAACGCTGTATTTCATCGACGCGACGCGCGTCAGCGACGGAGCGATCGACGACGCGAAAGCGTACGATCTCGCGTGTGCGCTCGCTTCGCTCACGCCGCTTATCGGTCCGCGAGCGACGGTTTCGGCCGCCGCGTCCGTGTATTCGATGGACGATCTCCTCGCCGCCAGGGAGTTCCTCGATTTCGTGGGGCTCCGGCCGGATCACGATTTCGACACCGCTCTCGTGAAAGGTGAAATCGAAAAGATAGCCTCCTGACGCCGTTCCGAACGTCCACCACAGTGGCCGTGTTCGGACGTCGCCGATGTTTGCGCCGCTATTCTTCGACCTCTTCGTCGATGAACTCGTGGGCCTCCTCGAGGATCTCTCTGGGGCCGTCTTGCGTTATCGTATTTATCGCCTGTTCGTAGTCGCGCCACTGCAGGTCGCGGTGCTCCGACGAGAGTTCCGCGGACGCCTCGTAGGACTTCGCGATGAACAGGTGGACTGTCTTGTGGATGGTGTTACCGTTCGCTTCGAACACGTAATCGTAGTCGTCACGGAAGCCGTCTAACAGCCGGAAGTCTTCGATTCCGGCCTCCTCTTTCACTTCGCGGATGGCGGTCTGTTGTAGTTCCTCGTCGCCCTCGACGCCGCCTTTGGGAAACTCCCA
>CAYQWI010000504.1:0-1689 GCA_964421165.1 uncultured Natronomonas sp. | reverse complement strand
GACAGCGCCCTCAACGCTGCGCCGTTGGCCTGGCTTGGCTACCCACGCACGGTGTGTCTTTCTCCGCACGAGACCGTAACCCGGGGGACAATAAAAGCGCTTTCCTTTGGTTCCACCGTGGGTGGTTCACCCGGTACGGTGTCGACGAACGCGGGGTTGAAGTACGATCACACAGTCGTATCCGGTATGGCGAAGTACTCTACGGGCGGCGTCGGGGGAAGCTCGAGCGGTGCCTGCGAACTCTGTGGCGCGGAGGATCGATCGTTGAGCACCACAACCGTCGCGGGAGCCGAACTCGAAGTGTGCAGCGAGTGCGCTCGTCACGGCGACAGCAGCGGGAAAGACGACAGCGAGCGTGCGGAGGAACGCGAACGGCGACGGAAGGCCGCACAAAACGTCGCACGACTCGACGACGCCCGGTCGGCCGAAACCAACTGGGAAGAGGGAGCCGATTACGAGGACGACCCGCTTCCGTACCTCGTCCGGGGATACGGGGACATCGTCGAACAGGCGCGCCAGGACGCCGGACTCCAACTCGAAGAGCTCGCGGACACGCTCGACATCAGTGTCGACGATCTGGAGGCGATCGAACAGGGACGTGCCGCCCGTGCCAGCGTCGGCGGTTCGGTCATCGAATCGCTCGAGGCGCACTTCGATATCGAACTCGCTGACGAGTGACTCAACCGACCCGTTTTTTGTACCGACGCGTCCGAACACCGGCATGGTCTCGTCGAAGGCAGCCGACGATCCGGAGACGCTGGAGTTCGAAGCCACCGTCGAGCACGGGGGAAGCGACGTCGTTCTTTCAGAGACGTACTTTTATCCGGAGGGGGGCGGACAGCCCGCCGACAGGGGAACGATCGGCGGCCACGAGGTACTCGACGTTCGGAGCGACGGTGAACGTATCGTTCACGTCCTCGACGGACAGCTGACGGCCGGCGAAACTGTCAGCGGGATCGTCGATCCGAATTTCCGACGATACTGCATGCGCGCACACACTGCGAGTCACGTCCTCTATGGGGCTGGACGGCGTCTCTTCGAAGAACTCGGCTACGCCGGGTTCGATATCGGTCCCGAGAAGGTCCGCGTCGATCTGACGACCACGAGCCGAGTCGACGACGAGACGCTCGTCGAACTCGAACGGCTCGTGAACCGATGCGTCTGGGAATCCCGGGACGTGACGTGGCGACGGCTTCCCAAAGAAGAAGCGCTCGCTCGCGACGACGTCGCGTTCAACACGAAAACCGAGGAGGGAATCACCGGCGAGACGGTTCGCATCGTCGAGGTCGACGGTTGGGACGTCGCCGCTTGCGGGGGGACCCACGTTCGAAATACTCGTCAAATCGGCCCTGTAACCGTGCTCGAGCGATCGAATCCGGGGGAAGGGATGACCCGTGTCGAATTCGCCGTCGGGCCGGAAGGGATCGATCGTCGCGCGTCCGAAAAGCTCGCCGCGCTCGATGCCGCCGCCGAACTCGGGACGAACGTTCACAAACTGGCCGACGAGACGGCGCGAATTCGTGACGACCGAAACTCGCTCCGAGACGAACTCGAATCGGTACGATCGGATCTACTCGACAGACACGTTTCGACGATCATCGAAAACTCGTTCGAACGGAACGAGTTACAGTGGGCCGCAGGTGTCGTCGAGGCCGACGCGAACCGCCTCTCGGAGGCGGTGCGGGATCG
>CAYQWI010000503.1:0-1692 GCA_964421165.1 uncultured Natronomonas sp. | reverse complement strand
CTCGACCCCCGCCTGTTCGCTCCTCGGTTCCGACAGGGCGTCGGAACACTCGTCATTCACGGGAAGGCGGGGGTATGCGCTCGCATCTCTATCATCCCAAACCCTCGATGTTCCGCTTTTCGTCCGTAATAAACGGTATGAGCGACGGAACGGATGGGGATTATGAAGCGATGCGGACGGGGTGCGGATGGGGTTTCACCGACGCGCGAAACTGCTCATTCAAGCCGGGGGTCTTATATACTCGTTCGTTCGATCGTCTCCGCTCGGGGGTTCTCGCGGGCCGTCGTTTCAGTTCGAACTTCTTCACGGACGGGGATCCCCCGCGATTTAAGCTCTGAGACGAGTTTGGCGGACGACATCCCCTCCCGATTGGATGCCTGTCCGAGAGTGAGCGTCCCGCTACGGTATAGCGTCAACGTTTCGGTCAATGACTTATATGACATTGGTTGTTCGTTTCGACGAATGGGTTCTATCTATTTAAACTCTTTCCCAATAATTGTGTCTAAACATCTACTTTATTGGAAAATAAGACTGTTTTTGTATTATGGAGAATTTGATTTCTGGATTCCCGCTCGATTCCCCGAGAGCGGCTCAATCCCGCCGTTCGTCGACAATCTCTAACTCCGAAAAGAGACGGTCCGTGACGATCCGTTCGACGATCTCGAGCAGCTGGTCGTCGTCGGTCGTGTAGTCGGCGAAGATACCGAGCGGGATCTCACCGCCCGCGACGTCGTAGTGGCCGCCGGCGCTCCCGACGTCTTTGAACGCCCGGTCGAGTACGTCACCGACGTGAATTCGCGGATCCAGCGACCGCGCACTGAGGTGGATGGATCGGTTGACGACCCCGAAGACGATGACCGTTTCGACGCCCTCCAACGTTGCGAGATAATCGGCGGCCTGCGGGACCGCATCCCGCTCGGTCGTTTGTCCGACGTGAGAGACCAGCACCGCCGACTTCGTGGTTCGATTGCCGATCGCGGTCGCGATGGCGTCGAGCGTCGCTCCGGTGACCGATGGGTTCGAGAGCTGTCTGAGCAGCTCTCGATCCGCCTGATCGTGGAGATATCCCGCCGCGTCGTATTCGTCCCGGGTCGCTCCGCGGAGAAAATTGAGCGTTTCCCGGCGGATCGCGAACAGGAGTGCCGTCGCGAGCATGGCGTCCACGTCGACGTCGAGCTCGCGCACGTACTCGGTGAGGATCGTCGCGGCCGCTCCGATATCTTCGCGATGATCGATGAACCGAGCGTCGATGTTCTCGGCGGGATGATGATCGATCACGATATCCAGGGGCGTTCCCTCGGAAATGTCGTTGTTCGCGCCGGGAATCGAGTGGTCGACGAGCGCGACCAACGACTCCGGAGGTCGATCTTCGAGTGTGTCCGGATCGAACGGTTTGAGATCGATATCGAGCAGGTTGACGAACGCCCGGTTCTGTTGGTGGGAGATGACGCCGCTGTAGAGGATGTGTCGTTCGTCGATCCCGGCGTCGGCCGCGATCCGGCCCAACGCGAGCGCGCTCGCCAAGCAATCCGGATCGGGATTGTTGTGACAGACGATGTTGAGTTCGCTGCCCTCGGCGAGGAGTTCGTAGAGCTGTCGGGCTTTGCTCATCAATCCGATATACGGTCGCTACGCACTTATAGGGATTATCGTACGTTGTGAGATACTGACTGTGGCGGATTCGAAATCCGT
>CAYQWI010000502.1:0-1695 GCA_964421165.1 uncultured Natronomonas sp. | reverse complement strand
GAGCGCGTCGTCCGCGGCGTAGACGGGTTGCCCGTGCTTGTTCGTGCCGACTTGCGTGACATCCAGCGACGATCTGATCTCACATCCCATCGAGTCTTCCGTGACTCCGAGCGACCGGAGCATATCGAGTTGCCCCTCCGCTGAGGCGCCGCCGTGACTGCCCATCGCGGGGATGATATACGGCTCAAGGTCGCGCTCTTGAAGGATAGAGACGACGTGTCGAAGGAGTTCGGGGAGGTCGTGGATACCACGGCTTCCGGCCGTAATCGCCACAGTATCACCGGGGGAAAACGAATCGAGGTGTCCGATGTCGTCGATCGCTTCCCGGGCGGCCGCCTCGATGTCTTCGACTGTCGGCTGATCCCACTCCCGCGTCGCCATCGCGAAGTCCGGAAGCTGATCAACTTCCATGTCGTTGATATCCTTCAGTCGCTCTGCGTCAGGGGGTTCAATCATCTGTAGTTAGATATGGAGTGTCGAGGGCGATAAAATACTATTGATTAAACTTCCACTTCGTTTCGTTTCGGTGTCGAAAGGTCACGCGAGGCGCTTCGCGAATCCGAACCGAGGTTTCACGTCCGTCACTTCGATTTCGACGGTGTCGCCCGGATTCCCGCCCTCCACGAACAGCGTGTAGCCGTCGACTTTCGCGACGCCGTCGCCATCGCTGCCGACCGATTCGATTTCGACGTCGAGTCGATCACCTGCGCGAACCGGTGCGGTCAGCCGCCCCTTTGCGACCATGTATAGCTCCGAGGAGGAGTCCCGGGACGCGTCGGGGTGGATCGTCCGAACGTACTCGAACTCCCGATCGATATCGGCTCTGAGATCGTCGGTATCGGGGCCTTCGAACACCTTCGCGACGAAGTCGCCGCCCGGTGCGAGCAGCTCAAGTGAGGTTTCGAACGCCATGCGGGCGAGATACACCGATCGGGCGTGGTCCAGCGAATACTCACCGGTCATGTTCGGGGCCATATCGGAGATCACGACGTCGGCGTCGCCGACGGACTCGACGATTCGCTCGCGCGTCTCCTCGTCGGTCATATCGCCTCGAATCGTCTCGACGCCGTCGATCGGTTTGATCCGCTGGAGATCGACGCCGACGACGGTTCCGGACTCGCCGGCGAGTTCGCTTGCCACCTGCAGCCACCCGCCGGGGGCCGCCCCGAGGTCGACGACCGTATCGCCGTCACTTATCAGGTTCGCGTCCTCGTCGAGCTGTTTGAGCTTGTAGGCGGCTCGCGAACGATATCCCTGCTGTTTAGCCCGGTTGTAGTAGTCGTCTTTTCGTGTCATGCGTACCTCGCTGAATCCCCCGACGCGTTTCGAGTGGAGACCGCGGGCGAATCTGCGTTCATGTCGGATAGGACGCCGTCGAGCCGGAAAGGTACATCGGATACTCCCCGAGTCACGTCGATATCCAGTCACCGGATACTGCTGGGACGGGGCGGAATGGCCGTTCGAGAGGGATCAACACACCGTGACATCGAGAATCGCGTGCGTTCCGCTCTCGACGGCGTCGAGCGCTCGTTCGGTAGCCGCTCGGAGTTGTTGCGGATCGGAGACGGATTCGCCGTGACAGCCGACGCTTTCGGCGAACGCAGCGTAATCAGTGCCCGGATCGAAGCGGGTGAACGCGGAGGGATCGAACGACACCTCCTCGTACTGGTCGGCGATCGCGTCCGAGACTGCTCG
>CAYQWI010000501.1:0-1702 GCA_964421165.1 uncultured Natronomonas sp. | reverse complement strand
GATTGGACGAACTCGCCAGAGAGGCGGCCAGTTCGGGACAGACCGACCTCGCTCGGCAGTACGTCCAGCGGGCACGCCGTATCGCAGAGCGCAATCGATTGCCCCTCCCGCGCCGATTTAAGCGGTTCACTTGTGATCGGTGTGATGCGTATCTCGTCCCCGGCCGCACCGCCCGTGTGCGAACGAGAAACGGCCACCTCGTGATAACGTGTGAGTGCGGGGAGATCTCTCGGTATCCGTACTGAGTCTGCTGAGTCGCGATCGCTGCGTTCGAATGTGTCAGGTTTTTAAAAGCGGCTGCCGAAGCGTATCTATGTCGCGGGACGATTTTAAATCAGAGATCCACGATCTGGACGTAACGGTTTGGGTCGGCAAATCCGGACTCGATCCGGTTGCGGACGAACTATCGGATCAACTCGCCGAGCGCGAGCTCGTGAAAGTGAAATTCCTCCGATCGTCCCGCGGCGGGACGACAGTTGAGGAACTGGCGGCCGACCTCGCCGAACGAACGAACGCCGACCTCGTAGATACGCGCGGGCACACCGCGGTGTATCATCGATGAATCCGCTGCAAAACGGCATCGGAACGCTGCTCGGCGACATTCTCGAATCGGTTGGAATCCCGTCGGAGGCCGCACACCCGTTCGGTGAAGCGGTCGTCGGTGCGGCGCTGTTTATCCTCGCGTTCGTCGCCTTGTATCTCATCGGGAGGCGAGTAGTGCTACCGATCCTCGAACGAGTCCTGAACTCGCGCGATCTCGATCGACACGCGAAGACGCCGATCCGGAAAATGGTCTGGATCGTCTATCTGTTTATCGGGATCACCATCGCCTTCGGAGTCGCAGGATACGACGATTTCCTCCGTTCGCTCGCGACTATCGCTGCCGCGGCGACGCTGGCTATCGGCTTCGCCATGCAGGACGTCCTGAAGAACTTCGTCGCCGGGGTGTTCATCTTCACGGAGAAGCCGTTCAAGATCGGCGATTGGATCGAGTGGGACGACAACGCTGGCGTCGTCGAGGATATAAGTTTACGGATTACTCGCGTCAGAACGTTCGACAACGAACTGTTGACCGTTCCGAACTCCCAGCTGACTGACGACGTCGTCAAAAACCCCGTCGACGCGTCGAAGCTCCGACTCAAGTTCGTGTTTGGAATCGGCTACGACGACGACATCGAAGCGGCGACCGACATCATCCTCGAAGAGGCCGAGCGCCACGAAGAGATCATGGACGATCCTGCCCCGTCCGTTCGATTGACCGAACTGGGCGACTCCTCCGTGGGACTCCAATCGCGCATCTGGATCGCGAACCCGTCGCGCGCCGATTTCGTCAAAACACGCGCTGAGTACGTCCAGCGGGTGAAAAAGCGCTTCGACGAGGAAGGGATCAACATCCCGTACCCACACCGGACGCTCACCGGCGGCATCGAAGTCGCCGAGGGGCCAGTGGCTGGCGAATAGGGCGAATCCGTATTCTTTCACGACTACCCGCGATCGCCCGAACGCGCCCGGACGTGAGGCGAAAGACCCTTATGGCGGACTCGTCTAGAACGAACTGGACTAGGTCGGGCGGTTAGGCCCCGCTCGATACCCGCACTATGGTCTTTAGCGGGGACCGAAACCGGGGCGCGTCCGGACCAATCGGTACGGGCCCCGCAAGCTAACGTCGAAACCTCGTCCTGCGAGGGCAGCGGTCCGCGCG
>CAYQWI010000500.1:0-1704 GCA_964421165.1 uncultured Natronomonas sp. | reverse complement strand
CGAGTGTTTCTTCATCGATTATTTTGGTGCTATTCGTCTTGTCGGAAGGTTGGTTGTTTCCTTCCATGAACGCGACCACACATCCCGAGCCACACCGAGATGTGCCCATCATTAACCGACCGACCAACTACTTTTCGTATATATCTATAACGGGTTACTTTGACTTAAATCTTTTGTCGGTTTTAAGAGCCAGTTTCTCGGTTACGTATGGTGCTTTTGTTTACTCTATCTCTGTCTTTTTCAGACCACCCAACCACTGTGTTATCCCGCTGTTTTATCGAATAATTTACTATTCTTTTCTTCTCCATATGTATCCTATGACAATCGGGGTGTCAGCCAATCCAAATATTATAAATAAGTTGGTACTTCTGCCAAGAACTAAGTAGCTGGCAGCACCACTACAATACGTCATTGCCAGAGTTCGAGTGGTCTCCACTCACACTCTCCCGGCTCAGACGACACAGACGGCACTCATCGGACTTACGTCTGGTCAATGTGGTCTGAGTGGAGTAAAGATGGACTCGCCGGGATTTGAACCCGGGGCCTCTCCCATGCCAAGGGAGTGATCTACCGCTGATCTACGAGCCCGCGGTTGTAACCGATAGTATCCCGAGACGATTCATAAACCCATCGAAGCGACGGCCGGTGTGTCGGGATCTCACAATCGAGCCGGTCGAGCGTCGCTTCCAGCGTATTTCGAATCCAACTGTAGTTGAATAAACGAAAGTTGAACGGGGGACGGCGGATGCTCCGTTAGAGTCAAACACCTGCCCCGGATAACGTCAAGTATGAGCACGGAGCACGAACAACGAACCATCCGGTGTCTGGTGGCGAAGGTCGGCCTCGACGGGCACGACCGCGGTGCGCACGTCATCGCCCGGGCGTTTCGCGATGCGGGATTCGAAGTCATCTACTCGGGGCTGCACAAATCGCCGGACGAGATCGTACAGGCGGCCGTTCAAGAGGACGTCGACGTCCTCGGTATCTCGATCCTCTCGGGCGCACACGACACGCTCGTTCCGAAGATCATGGCCGGTCTCGAGGAGTACGACGCCGCCGACGATACGCTCGTGTTGCTGGGCGGGATCATCCCCGAAGACGACCGCGAGGAGCTGTACGAGGCGGGCGTCGCGGCGATCTTTGGCCCCGGCTCGACGATGGAGGAGACAATCGAGTTCGTCCGCGAGAACGCCCCAGAGCGATAGATGTCGGAGGAGACACTCGTCGACGAGCTGTTAGCGGGGAAGCACCGCGCGCTCGCACGCGTGATCACGAAAATCGAGAACCGATCGCCGGGGTATCGACGCCTCGTTTCACAGCTTCACGAACACACGGGCAGCGCGGAGGTTATCGGCGTCACCGGCTCGCCCGGGGCCGGAAAATCGACGCTCGTCGACAAGATGGCGGCAACGTATCGCGATCGCGGTGAAACGGTCGGCATCATCGCCATCGACCCGTCCTCACCGTTTTCCGGCGGGGCGGTGTTGGGCGATCGGATTCGGATGGCGTCGAACGTCGGCGACATGGACGTGTTCTTCCGGTCGATGTCCGCCAGGGGATCGCTCGGCGGCCTCTCGACGGCGACGGCCGACGCGGTGAAAGCGCTCGATGCGTTCGGCAAGGACAAGATCATCGTCGAGACGGTCGGTGCCGGTCAAAACGAGATCGAGATCGTCAAGACGGCGGACACCGTCTCGGTGCTGG
>CAYQWI010000499.1:0-1712 GCA_964421165.1 uncultured Natronomonas sp. | reverse complement strand
GGTGTGTTGCTCCCAGTGGCCGAGGCCGTGTCCCGTGAGGTTGACGACGGGGTTGAAGCCGTAGCCGTCGATGACGGATTCGATCTCCGCGCCGATCTCGCCGGTGTGGACGCCCGGTTCGATGATCTCGAGCGCGGCGTCGAGCGCTTCCGCGGGGGCTTCCGCGAGTTCGGGGTGTCCAGAGAGATCGACGGTAACGGCCGTGTCGGCGAGCCAGCCGTCGATGTGGACGCCGATATCGAGGTTGATCATCTCCTCGCCGAACGTCGAGTCGTCGTCGGGCGACGGCGTCGCGTGGGCGGCCTCCTCGTCGATGCTGATATTGACCGGGAACGCCGGTTTTCCGCCGAGTTCGCGAATTCGGTCTTCGGCGAACTCTGCGATTTCGAGGTGACTCGCGCCGACTTCAACGCGCTCGACCGTCTCTGCTCTGACCTGTGCGAGAATTTCGCCCGCTTCTCTGTGTTTTTCGTACTGCTCGGCGGTGAGATCAACGCTCATGGTCTCCGTTCGGAAGGTTCGATAAAAGGGATTGTGTTCGATCACAGCCGAGAACGAGTGACAACCGCAACGTTTTCGATTCCTCGCCCGTCCGTTCGATACAGTGATACTTCCCTCGGATTTCGCGCTGCCCGACGGTCCGTACCTCGTCGGCTTACTGGTCGGGGTGGCGATCGCGATCGCGGTTCTATACCGGCGTCGGCCGCCGGTGACCGCGGCGACCGTGACGGCACTCGCCCCGTGGATGGCCGCCGGCGGGACGCTGTACGCCCTTTATCAGGCCGGGACGCCGCCGGAATACGTCGCTCCGCTGCTCAGTTCGCCTGCGGTGTACGCGACGGTCGGTATCCTCGCTGCGTTCATGTGGGCTAGTGTCGCCGACCGACCGAGCGACACGTGGGGGAGTGAAGGGGCGGCTGCTCCGCTCGCTGGAAGCGGGACGATCCTTTTACTAGCCGCGCTGTTTGCCGCTGCGGCCGGTCCGACGCCCCGAGCGGTCGGAGCGCACCCGCTCGTCTCAGTCGGGATCTTTGTCGCCTCGATCGCCGTCGCTGCGGTCACCTGGGCCATCGTCAGTCGACTCGCCGACGTCTCCGCCACCGGAACGGTCGGCGCGCTCGTCGTCTTCGGACACACCCTCGATGGGATTTCGACGGCTGTCGGCTACGATCTCCTGGGCTTCGGCGAACAGACGCCGCTATCGCGTCTCATCATCGAGACCGGCGGGGCGTTGCCGACCGCGGAGCTGATCGGCGCGGCGTGGCTGTTCGTGCTCGTGAAAATCCTCCTCGGCGCGGTCGTCGTCGTCCTGTTCGAATCGTACGTCCGCGAGGAGCCGGTCGAGGGGTATCTGCTGCTCGGATTGATTCTCGCCGTCGGACTCGGTCCCGGTTTCCACAACCTCGTTCTCTTTGCGATTCTGTGATAGTGACTGTTGTAACGGTTTCGAGGCGTAACCCGACCGACTTTTCATCCCACCCGACGAGTTCTCGATATGGCCAAACAACCACACCTGCTGGTCGAACCGGGCGATGTCGCGGACGTCGCGCTGGTTCCCGGCGACCCCGGTCGCGTGGATCGAATCGCCGACCACTGTGACGACGCCGAGACGATCGCACAGAACCGCGAGTACAAACTCGTCAACGCGACCTACGAGGGGTGTGACGTGACGATCTGCTCGACCGGCATCGGATCGCCGTCAGCGGCCATCG
>CAYQWI010000498.1:0-1718 GCA_964421165.1 uncultured Natronomonas sp. | reverse complement strand
ATGCTCGCTAGGGGATTTGAACCCCTGTCATCGGCTCGAAAGGCCAATATGATTGGCCGGGCTACACCAAGCGAGCGACATTCCGATGTCCGGTGTGGGGAGGTATAAAACTGTCTGTATCGATCGATCAGATCGGGGTGCTTTCGTCCGATTTCACGATAGGTTGTTACATATCGTGCGGTAGAATGCGATCGCGTATCCACACCACTCACACATCGAAAACGACGTACGCTCGCCAGCCGGACGGAGTTCGTTCCAGTTCCATCTCGGAGTACGTTACCGCTTTTATCTCGCGTGCGTCAATCTCCGAAAACGGGACTCCACGGGCCGACGCTTCGAGCGCGAACCGGTCCCGGTCGTCGATAGACACCTGGTGATCGACGGGAAGCACTTCCCTGACGTCGCGCTGATAAATCAGCTCGTCGAGATAATCGAAGAGTAGCGCGTCTCGCGATTCGGCTTCGACGGCGAACGTGAATCGCTCACCACTCTTCGGTATCGAGTCGGAGTGTGCGGCCGTAAGCCCTTCCGCGGCGGCTTCGAACGTCTCTTCGAGCGTCTTTCCGTCGGCTTCGACGGCGATGTCTGCGGTGTGCTTGCGGAGTTCGAAACTCATCGTCCGTCTCCCGTCCTTCGTTTCATTCGTTCGTTATGTGGGGGTAACAGGGGGAAAATGTTGTGACGGGAGATCACGGACCACGTTCAGAACGGACCGTATCCGAGCGAGGGCGGTGGAATTATATTCGTCGGTATCGTATCCTTTGGCAGTGAGTGTCACCATCGATCTCCGCGTGTTCGGGGCCGGTGACGACGAGTTCGTCGAGGAGGCCTGGGAGCTCAAAGAGCGGATCAGACGCGAGGAAGGTGTCCTCAAGCAGCGTCGCGGATTTTTCACCGACGCGTACACGCGGTCGAAGGTGTACGCGCTCGTCGAACCGGGATACGACGAGGGGACACTCGTCGGATTCGCGTCGACACGTCGGGACGGCTACATCCTGTTTTTAGCCGTCGCCCGAGAATACCGTGGCGAGGGGTTCGGCCGAAAGCTCGTCGCCGCGGTCGCCGACGATCACGGTTCCGTTACGTGTCACGCGCGAGCGAGCAACGATTCGGCAGTGGCTTTTTACGAATATCTCGGCTTCGATATCGAACGTCTCGTCGAAAACTACTACGAGGACCGCGGCGACGCCTACTATCTTCGGCTCGGTGACGGCGGATTGGCATCGAAGCTTTCGCGGTTCGTCTCCGGGACGTAGCGGAGACGGCAACGCTTTTTCATACGTCCGTCGAAGCGGGGGTATGGACGGCCGCACTCGCGAATATCTGAGAGGTCGCTTCGGCGACCATTACCGGCGAGCGTCGATTTCCCCGCCGCCCGCCGGAAACGAACGTGAGTGGGGATATATCACGTGGAGCGCTGGCGGGACGACGATGGTGAGACACCACTCGTTTCTCGATCTCACCGGCGGCGGCGATCTCGGCGGCTTTCTGGCGGGCGAACGACCGAAACACGTTTATTTTTCGGCGGGTCGATACGACGATCCCGGGGCGAAGAGCATGGGACAGAAGGGGTGGCGCGGCTCGGATCTCGTGTTCGATCTGGACGCGGACCACCTCCCGGGGGTCGATCCCGAAACGACGAGCTACGCGACGATGCTCGAAGAATGTAAGGGCGCGTTGAACAGGTTGCTCGATCTCCTGGAGGCGGATTTCGGATT
>CAYQWI010000497.1:0-1719 GCA_964421165.1 uncultured Natronomonas sp. | reverse complement strand
TCGGTTCCGATGTGGTGGACGTCGACCTCGGGGTAGCGCTCGCGCTCGGCCGAGATGGCGTAGCCGGCCAGATTAGTCGCGAGATCCCCGATCCGTTCGAGGTCGGTGACGATCTTGAACGACGAGGCGACGAACCGGAGATCGCCCGCGACCGGCTGTTGGAGCGCGAAGAGGCCGATACAGTCGCCCTCGAGTTCGAGGTACAGTTCGTTGATCTCGTCGTCGCCATCGATGACTTCGCGAGCGAGCGATTCGTCCTTCGTCTCCAGCGCCGTCAACGCCTCGTCGTACCGTTCGAGCACGAGATCGCTCATACCGACGACGTTCTCTCGCAGCGCTTCGAGCTGTTGTTGGTAGTCCACTCGGGCCATCGTTATCCGAATTTCCCCGTGATGTAATCCTCGACGCGGCTGTCGTCGGGGTTCTCGAAGATCGTCGCGGTGTCGTCGAACTCGACGAGTTCACCGCCCGTGAGAAACACCGCCGTCTTATCGGAGATCCGGGCGGCCTGTTGCATGTTGTGGGTGACGATGACGACGGTGTACTCGGAGACGAGATCGTCGATCAGATCCTCGATCTTCGAGGCCGCGACGGGATCGAGCGCCGATGTCGGCTCGTCCATTAAGATCACTTCCGGGTCAGGCGCGATGGCGCGGGCGATACAGAGCCGTTGTTGCTGGCCGCCCGAGAGATCCAGTCCCGACGAGTCGAGCTGGTCTTTCACCTCGTCCCAAAGCGCCGCGCCGCGGAGCGCGCGCTCGACGTCCTCGTCGGTCGCGGATTTGCCCTGTACCTCCAGCCCGTAGGTGACGTTGTCGCGGATCGATTTCGGGAACGGGTTCGGCTTCTGGAACACCTGTCCGATCTTTCGGCGCAACGCGACCGGATCGACGTCGTCGTCGTAGACGTTCTTGCCTTTGAACACGACGTCGCCGTCGACACGACAGACGTCGATCTGATCGTTCATGCGGTTGATACACCGCAGAAACGTCGACTTGCCACAGCCGGAGGGGCCGATCAGCGCCGTCACCTTGTTCTCGGGGATCTCGATGTCGATGTCCGACAGCGCCCGATCTTCCCCGTAGAAGACGTCGAGCCCTCTCGTCTCCAACACCGTCTCGTCGGGGCGGCTCTCGCGGCCGTTTTCGGTAGCCTGTACGTCAGTCGTGATCAGCGAGTCGTTCGTTTCTTGAGTCGACATGCGTTAGACCTCCGTCTCGTATTTGTTCCGCAGATACACCGCGACGCCGTTCATGAACAGCATGATGGTCAACAGCACCACGATACCGACGGCGGCGAGGTGGATGAAGTGTTGGCTCGGTTCGGCCGCCCACGCGTAGATCTGCGTCGGCATCCCGCTGAACCGGTCGAACGGGCCGTACGGCATCCGGTTGACGAACAGCGCCCCGACCATGAGAAGCGGCGCGGTTTCGCCGATCGCCCGCGCCAGCGCGAGGATCGTCCCGGTGAAGATACCGGGGAGCGCCGCCGGGAGGACGACCCGGCGGATCGTCTGCCACTTGGTCGCGCCGGTCGCGTAGGAACCGCGGCGAACGCTGTCGGGGACCGCTCTGAGCGCTTCCTGTGAGGCGACGATGATGATCGGCATCACGAGCAACGCGAGCGCGATACCGCCGACGAGGACGATCGGTCCGAGTCCGATACCGTTTCGCAGCGCGGCCAACGCGAGCAGGCCGTACACGATGGACGGGACACCGG
>CAYQWI010000496.1:0-1720 GCA_964421165.1 uncultured Natronomonas sp. | reverse complement strand
GCCGAATCACGAGTGAACGCTTAAGTGAATTAGCCGACAGTAGCTAGCGATGACTGATGGAAGCGGCGCGTACAAATACGAGCTTGTAAACGAGTGGGCCAACGTGACGGTGGACCAATCCTTTCGGGACGTGGGTAGCGTCTGCGTCGACGAGAACGACGAAATTCTGGTGTTGAACCACGGCAACTATCCGATGGTGCGGTTCGACACGGAGGGAGACGTCGTATCGGTGTGGGAGACGGACTGCTTTTCCGACCGCCCACACGGAATGGGTATCGGTCCGGACGGGAACGTTTACTGCACCGACGACGGGGACCACACGGTTCGAAAATTCACGCCGGACGGGGACCTGTTGTTGACGTTAGGATCCGAAAACGACCCCTCTGAGACGGGATACCGACACGTCCCGGACCTCTTCGAACAGATCGCATCACTGGATCGATCCGCCGGACCGTTCAACCGACCGACCGGGGTGACAGTTCTCGATTCCGGAGAGCTATTCGTCGCTGACGGATACGGAAACGCGAGAGTTCACAGATTCAGCGCGGACGGGGAGCTCCGGCAGTCGTGGGGGCAACCGGGGCCAGACCGCGGCGAGTTCCGGATTCCGCACTCGGCACACCACGACGAGGAGGGTCGAATCTGGGTGACGGATCGGGAGAACTCCAGGATTCAGATATTCGATACGGACGGCTCGTTCATCGAGGAGTGGACGGATCTGATTCGTCCGAACGACCTCTTCATCGGAGACGACGTGGTGTACGTCGCCGAGCTCTGTCGGCGGGTGAGCGTGTTCACGCTGGACGGGGAACTGATCGCTCGGTGGGGGAACGAACACCATCCCGAAGACGATCCGCTGTTCGTCGCTCCACACGCTATCGCGGCCGACTCGAACGGGGACCTCTACGTCGGCGAAGTCTCGTACACCTACAAAGGTGTTGACCGAGGCGCTCGGACGATACAGAAGTTCGAAAGAGTCGACTGAAGGGATAAGATCTATAGAATCTCTCTCGCGCTTCGAACCGTTTACCGAGTCTACGCCGCCGCCTTCACTTCGTCGAAGTCACAGAAACATTCGCTCCGCTCGCGTTTCAAGCCGTTCGATTCACTCAGGCTGCCGCCTTCGCTTCGTCGAACGTATCGTCGAATTCGCCGGCGTCGAGCCGTTCGTTGAACGTCCGTGCGTCCTCGCCCTCGACGGTAACGCCGAGAGAGGCACAGGTTCCGGCGACCTCCTTGGCCGCGTTTCGCGCATCGTACGCGAGCAGGTCGGGGAGCTTCTGCTCTGCGACCTTCTTCAGCTGTTCCGCGGAGATATCGGCGACGAACTCCTCGTTCGGCTCGCCCGACCCAGTGTCGAATCCGAGCTCGTCTTTGATCAGCGCGGCCGTCGGCGGGACACCGACATCGATGCTGAACGAGCCGTCGTCGTCGTACTCGACGGTAACGGGGACCTCGGTTCCGTCGAACGCCGCAGTCTGTTCGTTGATCTCGTTGACGACCGCCTGAACGTCCACCGGAGTCGGACCAAGCTCGGGGCCCAGCGGCGGCCCAGGGTTGGCCTGCCCGCCGGGGACGAGCACTTCGATAGTTCCAGCCATACCCCAATTGAGTGTCGCGGCGGTTTTAAGGGTTGTCGATTCGTCTCGCCGTGCCACCGGACCACATCCGCCGTCAGCGATGGATAACCGAACGCCTTTTTCGGCACCGGCGATACGTC
>CAYQWI010000495.1:0-1726 GCA_964421165.1 uncultured Natronomonas sp. | reverse complement strand
GATCACGCGAAACGGCAGACCGACGTGGGCTGTGTACTTTTAACCGGAAACGGCCCATCCCCGAAAGACGGCGGCTGGGCGTTCTGTTCGGGCGGCGATCAGCGCATTCGCGGTGACGCGGGCTACGAATACGACGACAGCGACGGCGCAAAAACGCCCGAATCGGAGCGACAGACCGCTCCCCGGCTTCATATCTTGGAAGTACAGCGACTGATCCGACACATCCCGAAACCCGTCATCGCCGTCGTCCCGGGATGGGCGGTCGGCGGCGGTCACTCGCTGCACGTCGTCTGTGATTTGACGATCGCGTCCAGAGAACACGGGAAGTTCCTCCAGACCGACCCCGACGTCGCCTCCTTCGACGCGGGGTTCGGTTCGGCGTATCTCGCTCGGCAGATCGGACAGAAGAAGGCGCGTGAAGTCTTTTTCCTCGGGAAGACGTACTCCGCCGATGAGGCCGAGGAGATGGGGATGGTGAACGAAGCCGTCCCGCACGAAGAACTCGAGGACACGGCCCACGAGTGGGCAGAGAGAATCCTCTCGAAGTCACCGATGGCGATCCGGATGCTCAAGTACGCGTTCAACATGGATTCGGACGGGCTCGTCGGCCAGCAGGTGTTCGCCGGGGAAGCGACGCGGCTCGGGTACATGACTGACGAAGCCAAAGAGGGGCGGGACGCGTTCAACGAGAACCGAGAGCCAGAGTTCCGGAACTTTGAGTGGCACTATTGACGCGGAAACGGGTGTTCACGGTTCGAGTATCCGACGCCGACAGACGTGGATGTCATACGATTCTGTCACGATACCGCCGTTACGTCTGCTGGTTTTGTGAGTTCGTGTCAGACTGCCGTCTCACATATCATTATATGATAACGGGTTGTGTGATAGTGTATGTCAGACAGCCACCCACCCCATCTCTGCATCGGCATCGGGCAGCGAAACGAGCTCTCGCAAAACGAGTTACTGGATCCGGATCTGACACCGCTCTTCGAGGCGTTGTCCCATCGCCATCGTCGCCTGGTTCTCCTGTTGGTAAAAGAGGGCTGTATCGAGACGAAAGCGGGCGTGAAAGAGCACTGTGAGTGCGGTTCCTCGGAGCTGGATCTCGCGTTGGGGCACAGACACTTGCCGAAGCTGGAACGCCCCGGGTACATCGAATGGGACCGAGAGACCGGAGAAATCACGAAGGGTGACCGATTCGACGAGGTCGAGACGTTCCTCGATCTCGTCGAAGATCCCCGGGCAGAACGCCTGTTCGACGAGCTCAGTTGATACGAATCGGCGTGCCGAGATACCGGCGATCGCTACTGTCGGGGCGGGCGATCGCCGGTGAGACTACAGCGATCCGTGTGGGGGACGGATCGGGCGAAATCCCGCGGGCTTATACCGGTCCCGTCCGGACTAACGACAATGACAGCGGCGGCTACGAAACGGACCGCGTGGCTCATGGCGGCCCGCCCCCAGACGCTACCGGCGGGCGCGGCCCCCGTGATCGTCGGGACGGGTCTGGCGATCGGTTCGGGCGTCTTCGAGCCGATAGCAGCTGCCTTCGCGCTCGTCGGTGCGCTCTTGTTACAGATCGGAACCAACTTCGCCAACGATTACTACGACGCCGTTCGGGGCGCTGACACCGACGACCGAGAGGGATTTACCCGCGTGACTGCGGGCGGGCTCATCGACCCGGCCGCCGTTAAACGGGCGATGTACGCCACGTTCGGGCTGGCGA
>CAYQWI010000494.1:0-1728 GCA_964421165.1 uncultured Natronomonas sp. | reverse complement strand
TGAGCGGCTTCGTTTTTTCTCATAGGGATTATCGTAGCCACCCAGCGGTTTCGAAGCCCGCCCCTCGGCACTGTCTCTCAGTTCTTCACAGGAACAGTACGAACGTCTACGATGATCCCTATCAGGACGCGATTATCGCCAGAAGCGTTTCGCGAACCGAGAGAGGAAGCCCTCATCGGGAATCGTCACAGACTCCCAGAGGACAAACGCTTCAGCCGAATCTGCGACCTCGCTTGCGACGTACTCTTCGCTTTCTGGAACGACGACGACGAGGTTCACATCGTAGTGACCGTAGTATCCGTATTTGATGAGCGTCCGATCGCGAAAGCCCGAGACGTATTCGCGAACCGAGTCGGACAGTTCGTCGGCGACGAGCACGAACGTGAAATCAGTCCCGTAGTGTTCTTCGTCGGCGACGATCAGTTCGTCGGCGAGTTCGTGTCCGAGTTCGACCAGTCGATCGAGTTCCGCGGTGGTCGGATGGGCCTCGCGGCGAGCGAACAGGAATTCCCGCTGTTCGTGATCAGCGTAATTCAACGCTGGATGGAAGAACTGCTTCTGTGTAAGCATCCGCAGTTCCCCGTAGAGATCCCACTGCTCCCCATTGAGGCGATAATCGCGTTCCAGATCGTAGCTGTACATCAACCGATCGCTCACGCGGTCGAAGTACTCGTCGTCCCACTCGGGGACCGATTCGACGATCTCCGTCGGGAGCTCTTCGGGATCGTGTCGGGTTTTTTCGGACATCGTGTTATGGCTCGCGAGCTGTCGGTTCGACGGTGGCTGGACGAGATCGATCATCGGAGTGATACTGAGAGTGATACATACCGACCGATACCGTATCAGGGGTAAAATAGCCGTCGGCGTCGAACGTGCGCGTTTTCCGACGATGCGCCGGATGTTTATATATCGTGACGCCGTAATTGGGCGTGATACCCGATGAGCGGTAAAAAGACGGAAGCTTGCGGTCGCTGTTCGATGTCGGTCGTGACCGACGCCGTCGCCGGCGACGAAGAGATGGATCGAGATCCGTTCAACGGCGACCGGATCGAGGTCGACGAATCGGAGTTCCGGCGCGTCTCACCCGCGGTGTATCTCGCCCGGATCGGTCGAAAGCTCGACGCGGCCGTCCAGCGGTTCACCTACGGTCGCTGATCACGACATCGAGACCAGATAGGTCAACGAGAACAGAATAATCGCGCCGGTCGCGACGTTTATCGCCGTGAACTCCGCGACGCCGAGCAGCGACAGCCCCCAGACGATACTCCACGAGAACAGCGTCGAGAGGACAGCGTTCATAACCAACAGCACGCGTGGGTCGCCGGTGGACGCTTGCATCCCCTCTTTGAAGCCATCGGCATCGTCCTCGTTCATGAACGTATCGGCACGGCTAACGTATTTATAAGTTTGTGAGGATCACCCTGTTACCTATTTTCTTCCGGGATCTAACTTGAGTATGCGTCCCCGAAACCGGAACGGAACAGCCGTCGATCCGGTCCCGTTCATCGTCACCGCCGGCCTGGGATTCATGCTGCTGTTGTCGTTCGGCCCGATCTACGGCCAGGCGCTCGGAGCGTCACTCAGAAGTTCCATCGCCGTCTCGGCGACGCTGTCGATCGCCGTCGCCGCCGTCGCCTACCACCGATACGTCTGGACTGCGCGCCCGGAGTTGCGCGGAAGCGTCTCCGGCACGGTTCGGGCCGAACGGCTGTTTTATCTGATGGTCGG
>CAYQWI010000493.1:0-1728 GCA_964421165.1 uncultured Natronomonas sp. | reverse complement strand
ACGCCGATAAGGCTCCCTTCGAGGAACAGGATGAGCCCGTAGAACTGGCTCTGTCGCTCGTCGATGGCCGACCACGCGCTCAAGATAGCGAGCGTCGTCAACACCGTCGAAAGAACGACGAGCGGCAGCGAGATGCCGTCGAGCCCGACGTGGTAGTTGATCGCGTAGGGGCCAAACTGGAGCCACTCGGCGAACGTCTCGTAGGCGATGTCGCCGCCTAAAAAGGCGTTACCGCTGCCGTCGAAGGCGAGATACATGTACAGCGAGACGACGAGCGGCGGTAGCGAGAGGCCGAGCGCGAGGCGTCCGGCGTACCGATTCGGCGCGAAGAAGACGACCGCCGCGCCGAAAAGACACAGGAAGATGAGCGCTTCGACGAACATCTAGAACCATCCCCCCAAGATCGCGAAGATGACCAAAAGCGTCAGTAGGCTCAACACGATCAGCGCCGCGTAGTTCGTCACGAGCCCGGACTGTAGCTGTCGGACGCGGTCGCCCGAAAAGAGGCTTACACTCGAAACGGCGTTGACGGCTCCATCGATGACGCCCTGATCGAACGTATCCGACGCGTCCGAAACCCGAACCGTGAGTCCCTCTGCGAGCCACACCTGATACTCGTCCTGATAGTAGTTGTGCATGAGAAGCGTTTGTAGACCGCCGAGTTTCGCCGTGTGTCGAACAGGGTCGGATCCCCGGTAGAGGCCGTACGCCGACCCGGCACCCAAAAGCGCCAAACCGAGACCGAGTCCCGCACCGAGCAACACCGTCGTCGCTTCGCCGCCGATGTACCCCGATTCGTACCCGGCGTACTCGGCCAACAGGCCGCCGTAGTGGCCGCTGTGGGTGAGGAGACCGACGTCCTCTCCGAGGTAGTTCGAGAGGAACGACACCCGGAGCCCGGTGAGCTTTTCGACCGGAACGAGGTTCAACGCGCCCGCGACGACGGCGAGCACACCGAGCACCGCCAGCGGGAGCTTGACGTTCCAGCCGACGCCGTGCGGCTCTTCGGCGGTCTCGGTTCGGGGGTCGCCGTGGAAGGTCAAAAGGACCATCCGGATCGTGTAAAAGCCGGTTACGAACACCGCACCGAGCGCCATGACGTACGCGCCGAGAAGCAGCGAACTACCGCCCAGCGCGTGGACGAGCGTGTCGAACAGCACCTCGTCTTTCGACCAAAAGCCCGAGAAGGGGAAGATGCCCGCGAGCGCGAGCGAGCCGGCGAGGAACGTGAGATACGTGACCCGCATGGAATCCTTCAATCCGCCCATGTCCCACATGTTCTCGTTGTGGTGCATTGCGATGATGACCGATCCCGCCCCGAGGAACAACAGCGCCTTGAACACCGCGTGGGTAGTGAGATGGAAGAACGCGGCGACGTAGCTACCGGCGCCCAAAGCGAGCATCATGTATCCGTACTGGCTGATCGTCGAGTACGCGAGCACCTGTTTGATCTCGTTTTTGACGACCGCCATCGTCGCCGCGAAGAGCGCGGTGAAGCCGCCGGTGAAGGCGATGATCGCGAGTACGGTCGGTAACAGCGCGTAGAAGCCGTACATCCGGGCGATGAGGTAGACGCCGGCGGCGACCATCGTCGCCGCGTGGATCAGCGCCGAGACGGGCGTCGGACCCTCCATCGCGTCGGGGAGCCACGTGTGGAACGGAAACTGTGCGGATTTACCCAGCGCGCCGCCCAACACGAGCAATCCGAGCACGGAGAACCACGCTTCC
>CAYQWI010000492.1:0-1745 GCA_964421165.1 uncultured Natronomonas sp. | reverse complement strand
CCGAGGGGATGGGTCAGTTCGAGCACACGCTCATCATCGCCGAGGAGAACTCCGAAGTCCACTACATCGAGGGCTGTTCGGCACCGAAATACTCCGCGTTCAATCTTCACTCCGGCGGCGTGGAAGTGTTCGTCAAGGAGGGCGCTCACGTCCAGTACTCGACGGTGCAGAACTGGTCGAAAAACACCTACAATCTGAACACCAAACGCGCGATCTGTGAGAAGGACGCCACGATGGAGTGGGTGTCGGGCTCGATGGGCTCGAAGGCGACGATGCTGTACCCCTGTACGATCCTGAAAGGGCCCGGCGCGACTGACAACCACATCACGATCGCCTTCGCCGGCGAGGGACAGGACATCGACACCGGTGCGAAGGTGTATCACAACGCGCCGAACACCAAATCGACGATCGAATCCAAATCGATCTCGAAGGACGGCGGTCGGACGAACTACCGGGGTCTCGTCCATATCGCCGACGGCGCCGAGAACTCCTCGACGGCAGTCGAGTGTGACGCGCTGATGTTCGACAACGAGTCGACCTCCGATACCATGCCGTACATGGAGATCGAAGAGTCGAAGGTCGACGTCGCCCACGAGGCGACGGTCGGCAAGATCGGCGACGAGGACGTATTCTATCTCCAATCGCGCGGGCTGGACGACGACGACGCAAAGCAGATGATCGTCGCCGGCTTCATCGAACCGATCACCGAAGAGCTGCCGATCGAGTACGCGGTCGAACTCAACCGGCTCATCGAACTAGAGATGGAGGGTTCGCTCGGATAACATGTCCATGCAGGTACACGCATCCGTCGACGAGGCGACAGTCAGACAGATCTCAGAGGAACTCGACGAGCCCGAATGGCTGTTGGAGACGCGGCTCGACGCGCTCGAAGCGCTCGAGGAGCTTTCGTTCCCCGACGTCATCCGGACGCCCGGCCGCAAGTGGACGAACCTCGAGGACCTCGATTACGACGCGTTGGTCGATCCGCTCGAAGCCGCCGAAGAGAAAGAGCAGGTCGGCCCGGAATCGATCGACGTGCTTCCCTTCGCCGAGGCGATCGACGAGCACGGCGAACTCTTAGAGGAACAGTTCGGAAGCGTCGTCGATCCACAGACGAACTACCTGACGGCGCTGTCGACGGCGCTTTTCACGACCGGGACGGTCGTGTACGTCCCGGAGGGCGTCGACGCGGAGGACGTGACGATCCGGACGACGATGAACTCCCGGTCGCTTTTCAACTACACGCTCGTCGTCGCCGAGAAGTCCTCCTCCGTGACGATCCTCGAACGCCAAGAGACGGGCGAGGAGGTGGACGACAACCGATATTACAGCGGCATCACGGAGATCGTCGCCAACGAGAACAGCTACGTTCAGTTCGGGAACCTCCAGGATCTCGACGAGACGACCTACGTCTACTCGCTGCGGGAGGCCGACGTCGACACCTACGCGACGGTCAACTGGATCGAGTGCAACGTCGGTTCGCATCTGAGCAAGGCCTCCGTCGAGAGCCACCTCAACGGCGACTCCTCGGAGACGAAGATCGTCGGCGCCTTCTACGGGCACAACGACCAGCACTTCGATATCGACGCCCGTGTGTGGCACAACGGCGAACACACGACGGCGGATCTGGTCACGCGGGGCGTCATCGACGACGTAGCTCGATCCGTCTACGAGGGCGTCCAACACGTCGGTCGAGACGCCTGGGACACGAGCTCCTATCAGCGTGAGAACACGCTCATGCTCTC
>CAYQWI010000491.1:0-1752 GCA_964421165.1 uncultured Natronomonas sp. | reverse complement strand
TAAAGCACGAGGCTTTCTCCTCGAACTTCCGTAACCGTTCGCGTCGCGTGAATCAACTCGATGGCGTCGGCTCGAAACGGACACTCGCCGAATCAGCCGAGGAGACCGAGGCCTTCGATCCGCTCCACGATCTCTCCGACCGCCTCCTCGGCATCGTCCGTCCGCTTGCCGCCCGTGAAGACGATCTTTCCGCTACCGAACAGGAGGATCACGACTTCCGGAGCGTCCATTCGGTAGACGAGCCCCGGGAACTGTTCGGGTTCGTACTCCACGTCTTCCAGCCCGAGTCCGATCGCGAGCGCGTTCAGGTTGAGGTTGTGTCCGAGATCCGCACTGGAGACGATGTTCTGCACCGTGATCTCCGGATCCTCTTCGACGGGAATGGACAGCCCGCGGAGCTTTTCGAAGATGATCCCGAGCGCTTCGTGGACGTCGTCGATGCTTTTGGCACCCGTACAGACGATCTTCCCCGACCGAAAGATGAGCGCCGCGGCTTTCGGTTCCTGCGTGCGGTACACGAGACCGGGGAAGTTATCCGGGTTGAAATCGGCGCCCGGTAGATCCTCCGCCAACGCCTCCAAGTCCAACTCCTGACCGATTCCCGTCGATGCAACGACGTTCTGTATCTCGATCGAATCTGCAGGGTTCGTCATCGTTCGCTTTTATATGTGTCCCCCTCCCTTATAAACGCCGGTGTTATAAACAAAGGCGACCGGTCGAACGAACGACCAGCTCGGCCGACCGTCACCACGCCTTTCCATCCGGTCGTTCCGACGTATAGACGGGACGGCGCGACTCGTGGCACGACGGCCCGTTCGGCATCGGTTGTGTGAGGACGCCGTCTCACCTCGGCTGTCGGGAACCGCACCACGTCGGCTGTCGTGGACCGTCTCACGTCGGCTTGCAGGGACCGATTCTACAGGCGGGACAGGCCGAGTGCCTTGGGGTCGTACGGAAATCGAAGATTTCCGTGATGACGAGAATCTCCGATTCTCGAACCACTTGACCCCGAGGCGGTTCACATCGGCTGTATGGAGACGTAACGCAGACACGACGCATTCTCTCATCATTCTCTCATGTGAGTCCGTTTTGCGGGTGCGTGTCTGACCGACCGTCCACTGGCGATCGATGACTGTGCCCGTTGATTCACTGGCGGGGCCCGCCGATCCATGCGTGCGTGTTCCCATGAAACCGCGTGACGTGGCCGACCTCCTTCGACGGGGTTAAATACAACCCGGCCATTCGATACAATGCGAAGAACTCCTCACCACGAGGGGGTCGGGCGACCCGCCGCGGGTCGCCCGACGCGTTCCGACGCCCTTATTAACATGAGGGCGTTTTCACGGAACGCGCACACCACGCCCGCCTCCTCACCCTATACGGGGTCGGGAGGCGAGCCGGACCACGACCGCTTCGATGGGCTTATACCCTATCGGATACAACGTTCAGGTCCGCAGAAGATGAGGATCACGCCCCCTGCGCTCCGGCGTAAGCGGTGATCTGATGTGAGCCGTGGTAGTTCGGTGTCATCCGGGTCGCTGGATGGACCGAACACCACATTGGACCATGCAATGGTGTGTTGACACCCGACACTTCGTCGGCGTCGTCAACACCCGCCAACCCCCTCGAGCTGGGAATCAAGCTCGAGGACATCATTCCGGTTGATCCTGCCGGAGGCCATTGCTATTGGGATCCGACTTAGCCATGCTAGTTGTACGAGTTCAGACTCGTAGCGAATAGCTCAGTAACACG
>CAYQWI010000490.1:0-1755 GCA_964421165.1 uncultured Natronomonas sp. | reverse complement strand
AGATGATCGAGGCCTACCGGGAGGCCGACGACATCCGCGACGAGGCCGACGAGTGGCACGACAAGTTCGTCGAGGCCCAGGAAGCCGCCGACCGCCACCACGAGGACTTCGTCCGCGTGCAAAAACGGCTGCGGGAACTCGACAAGGAAGAGGAAGAGGAGCGCGAGGAAGGACGCGCCGAGGAGCGCGAGGCCGCAAAGGAAGAGGCCGAGGAAATCTACCAGCAGTTCAAGGAAGGCGAAACCCTCGACACCGAGGACCTGATGAAGCTGCAGAAAGCCGGCAAGCTGTAATCGTTCGACGCTATCGATCGCGATCGTTTTAACTACTGTTCGACACAGCAGCCGCCACGCTCGTTGTGGGACCCAACCGATACAGAGGACTCCGGAGGGACACGCACCGGTCCGGACGGCTCTGATAAGGGGTCATGTACGTCCCGTGGAGTGATCGTGTATGGGGCTCATCCCAGCGGCGGCCCAAACTGACCCACAGACCGCAGCGACCGCCAACCCCCAAAGACTCATGCTATCCGGTGAGACGGTGGCGGGGACGTCGGAACACGTCATCGTTGATCCAAACCTACTCGTTCTGCTTTTCTTGTTCGGGTTCTGTCTGCTGTATGTGATCCTTCTGGCTCTCGACACGCTGGAGAGTCGACGGAATTCGAAAACATAACTGGTTCCCGGGTTCGCTCCGGGATCTATGGGCCGTGTGCGACAGTTTTCGGGACGACGGCCCGAGAACCGATCGGCCGATACAAACCGATCGACCGTCACTTCGCGAAGTAGCTCGTAAAGAACCCAGAGAGGAAGGACGCGACGGCGACGGAGAGCAACAGTTCGGAGAGATCGTACGGGCCGTCGTCGGAGGCAGTCAGTTTGGTGATCGCCACGGCGATGACAAGCGAGATCAGACCGTTTACGAAATCGTGTTTGAGTCCCATAGCGATCGTACGGCCCGATATAAAAA
This sequence comes from uncultured Natronomonas sp., assembly GCA_964421165.1. Classification (GTDB taxonomy): domain Archaea; phylum Halobacteriota; class Halobacteria; order Halobacteriales; family Haloarculaceae; genus Natronomonas. The sequence continues at coordinate 786 of CAYQWI010000490.1, read as the reverse complement.
ATAACCACGGCAAGGCGAACCCGATCGGGAGTCGCGGGTTCGTATGGCCGCACAGCGAATATATACGTTTGTTTTCGGAATAGATTTCGTATCATATATTCAATATCTCCCCTTCGTTTTATTCTTATTGAGAATAATGCAGAGGTAATGATAGACATTTACGTTGATCAAATAATGACCGAAGATCTGGTCACGGTCGAGAAGTCACAGTCGCTCGTGGCCGCCGGTGGCGTCATGATCGACGCCGACGTCAAATCGGTAGTCGTGAGTGAGGACAATCGACCCATCGGGATCCTCACCTCGACCGATTTCGTGCAGGCTGCTGCGGACGGGGACGCACCGACGGACGTCGCCGTAGCCGATTGTATGACGCATGATATCGTGACGACGACACCGGACAGCGTCATCCACGAGGCGGCCGCTCTAATGGTGGATCACGACATCAGTCATCTGCCGGTCGTCCGGAACGATGGTCGATTGGCCGGGATCGTAACGACGACGGACGTCGCCGCATACGTGTCGGGAATCGACGATCTGCCGCGGGAGGGTCGGTGATACTGATGGACAAAAGAACGTACATACGACTCACGAGGATGAAGCCGTTCGACGGAGCGAACGGCGGATGGCTCGTGAGTCGGTCTCGTTTGATTTCGTCCACCAGTATGAGTTGTAGTCCATCGGGTCTCCTCGTTCAGTTCGTTTCCCCGCTTGTCGGCTTTCGGTAGTTTCGTCTATCACGTCCGTTCGCGGAACCGTCACAAAAGCGGGCCGAGGGGGATTTGAACC
>CAYQWI010000489.1:0-1758 GCA_964421165.1 uncultured Natronomonas sp. | reverse complement strand
AGACGCTGACCGACAGCTCCGGCCGCGGGACCGCCTCGCTGGTCGGGTTTCTCGTGTTGACGTGGAGTGCCCTGCGGCTCTTCCGTGGCCTCAAACTGGGTGTCGAAGAGATGTACCCCGACGTGCCCGACAGTTCGCTGCTCGATGCGTTCCGCGACGCCCTCGTCGTCGGGGTCGGGCTCGTCGTCGCCGTCACCCTCGTCGTCGCACTCAACGTCGTGCTCTCGATCCCCTCTCTGGATATCCCGCTGGTCGACGTTCTCGGGACGGGGGTACTGGTCGTGGTACTTGTAGTCGCGATGCTCCCGATATACTACGTTCTCCCCCCGTCGAGACGTCGGTTCGGGGGGTACTGCCGGGGGCCGTCGTCGCCGCTTTCGGTTGGGTGTTCCTCCAGATGGGGTTTCAGCTGTACGTCTCCGGCGCCGGCCAGTACGGCGCCTACGGCGTGATCGGTGCCCTCCTGCTGTTCGTGACCTGGCTGTACTTCGCGAGCATCATCGTGCTGTTGGGCGCGGCGGTGAACGCCGCCCGGTAGGGACAAAGCACCCGGCACAGTCCGTATCGCCGAACGTGTACAAACACATCAATATGAACTCTTCGCTCTCGGTCGATTCTGTGTTGACAATTCGAGTGAAATACTCTACATGTTTTGTCTTCCCGACGCCACGCTGGAGGTATGGAGTACGACGTTGATACGGATGAAACGATAAGTATGGCCGTGGTGCGGGCGGTGAGCGCACTCGCAGGCCAGGACCCGCTCTCTTTGCCACCGCTGGGGAACGTCCTCGATACCGACGCGCTCGATGCTCTGTTCGACACCAGATCCGAAGGCACACCACGGACCGGGGGACAGCTCTCGTTCGTCTACAACGGCTACCGAGTCACGGTCGAAAACGGGGAGTATCTCGCGCTGGAACCGATCGAAAACTGATCGCTCCGATAGCCGGTACCGTTCCCGAAGACGGATCGGCGATCCGGCGACCGAGCCACTCCACGGTATTCATCGGAACGACTGTTCCGCGTAGTGCGATGCGTGATCGATTGGGCGATCCTCGGATGCGTCCGGCAACTTCGGAGCCACTCAGGGGGCCGGATCGCGTACGGAGACGAGTCCCTGTGCCATGAGTCGGCGGGCGATCACGACGAGCCCGTTCCCGAACCCCTCACCGAAGATGGCCTGTTCCTCCTTCGAGTCGGGGATGATCGAACTCACCAGGATCGTCGATCGGTCGATCAGGAGCAGCCGACCGATCGCCGTGTCGTCTTCGGCGGTGTACTCGCCTTGTAACCACTCCAGCCCCGAAACGAACGTCGTCGCGTTCGGCACTGCCGTTTGAATCTCGTCTTGCAGCGACGGCGTCAACGTACCGATGAGTAACTCCACGTCCGTGTCGACTCCGTTGAGGGTATCGACGAGATCCTCGGTCAGCAGTGACTCGTCGCCGACGACGAGGACGATCTCATCCATCGCCGCCTCGAGGAGCTGTTCGGTCCGGTTTTCGATCGCGTCCCGCCCCGTCATGGACCACACCTCCTGAACGGGCTCGTCGTCGGCCTCCTCGATTATCTCGACCGTATCGAGAGCGGAGCGGAGTCGCTCGACGCGCTCTTCGTACTGATCGCGGAGCGTTTCGGTTGCCTCGTCCAGCGAGACCGCGCGAAACTGTTGCGGGCTCGAATGCTGGACTTCGACCAGCCCCTTCGCCTCGAGGACCCGTATCGCGTCGTACACCCGAGTCCGGGGAACCTCCGTTA
>CAYQWI010000488.1:0-1782 GCA_964421165.1 uncultured Natronomonas sp. | reverse complement strand
ACTTCGAGTTCCTCGACGAGGAGATCGACGACGACGTGCTCGCGTCGATCCCCGACGATCGACACGTGACCGTTCTCTGTGCGAAGGGCGGTGCCAGCGAATACGTCGCCGGCGCGCTCGCCGACCGCGGATACGACGTCGACCACCTCGAAGAAGGGATGAACGGTTGGGCGTCGATCTACGAAGCCCACGAGGTCACGAACTACGACGGCGAAGGGACGCTCCTGCAGTATCAACGTCCCTCCAGCGGCTGTCTCGGCTACTTCCTTTACGACGACGGCGAAGCGGCCGTGATCGATCCGCTTCGAGCGTTTACCGAGCGCTACCTCGAAGATGCCGAGGCGTTGGGCGTCGAGCTGACGTACGCGTTCGATACGCACGTGCACGCGGACCACATCTCTGGACTCCGTGGCCTCGCAGCTGAGGATGTCGAGGCCGTTCTCCCCGAAGCCGCGGCTGATCGCGGCGTTACGTACACCGACGACGTGACGCTGACGGCCGACGGCGATACGTTCGAGATCGGAAGTGCGACCGTCGAGACGGTCTTCACTCCCGGTCACACGACCGGTATGACGTCGTATCTCCTTGACGATAGCCTGCTGGCCACCGGCGACGGGCTCTTTATCGAGAGCGTCGCTCGTCCCGATCTCGAAGAGGGCGATGAGGGAGCACCGGAGGCCGCACGGATGCTGTACGAGTCGCTCCAGAACCGAGTACTGACGCTTCCGGACGAGACGCTCATCGGCGGTGCACACTTCAGCGACGCCGCGGCACCCGCCGAGGACGGCACCTACACCGCTCCGCTGGGCGATCTGAAAGAACGGATGGACGCGCTGTCGATGGACGAAGACGCCTTCGTCGACCTCGTTCTCGCCGACATGCCGCCCCGACCGGCCAACTACGAGGACATCATCGCGACGAACCTCGGGCAAAACGAGGTCGACGACGACGAGGCGTTCACGCTCGAACTCGGTCCGAACAACTGCGCCGCAAGCCAGGATGCACTCACCAGTGACTAACGACGATCCGGGGGAAGATAGATGATCGCCGAACTCCTCGGGACCGGGACGTTCGAGGCGCTGTTCCCCAACGGGATCTCCCGGTACGCGGTCGGGGGGATCCTCGTCGGATTCGCGACGGCACTCATCTACCTCGGGACCGGTATTCCGGCCGGCGCGAGCACGTTCCTCGAATCGACGCTGTCGTACGTGTCGGACCAATCGAGATTCCAGCAGTACGTCTCGTCTCGCGATTGGCGCGTCGTGTTCACGCTCGGAATCGTTGGCGGCGCGGCGATCTACGCGTTGACTTTCCAATCCGGCCTGCTCACGAGCGGGCTCTACGCGACTGGGACGACCGGCCAGCTACGAGATGTGGGCGGTGTCACGGTCTGGCTCACTGACGTTCAGCCGTGGCGGCTGTTCGTCGGCGGCGTTCTCGTCGGCATCGGAACCCGGATCGGGAAGGGCTGTACGTCCGGACACGGCATCTGCGGCGTCGGCTCCGTCTCCCGAACGTCGCTCGTCGGGGTCGTGACGTTCCTCCTCGTCGCCGTCGTGACCGCCAATCTCGTCGCCGCGATGGGGGTGTCGCCGTGACCCGACATCCGCTGTTCATGCCGCTGATACTGCTCGGCGGCCTGATCTTCGGGTTCGGCCTCGGCTTCAGCCACATGGCGCGTCCGGAGGTCGTCCTCAACTTCCTGACGTTCGACGACCTCGGGCTGTTGTTCGTGATGTTCGGCGGCTCGATCGTCGCCGGGCTCGCCTTTTGGATCGTCCC
>CAYQWI010000487.1:0-1782 GCA_964421165.1 uncultured Natronomonas sp. | reverse complement strand
CGGGTGCGTATTCTTCGAGATAGATCGCCGATCCGACGCCGACGAAAAACGAGAGGAACGCCGTGACCGCCATCAGCATGATCGAGGCGACGATCGCTCCGCGGAAGCCGGTCAGCTCCTCGCGTCTGGAGCCGTCGCGGGTGAGAAAGTCGACGAGGCTGATGTTGAACTCGGTGAGGCCGACGTAAAAGTCGGAGATGATGTCGAAGATCAAAAGCCCAAGCATGACGACGCCGAACATCGAGGCGGTAAAGAGTACGACGAGAAACAGCCTGTTTTTGAGGTGTTCCCAGCCGAGATCGACGTCGGCGAACAGTTCGTCCCCGGTTTCGGTCTTCGGTTCGGTGCTCATCGGTACTCCTCCTGGAAGCGGCGTTTGAGATGGTCGTTCAACAGGTTCATCGACAGCGTCATAACGAAAAGCACCAACCCGACCGCGAACAGCGACTGGTACTCGACGGTTCCGACGGCCGTCGTTCCGCGGGCCATCGACACCATGTAGGCGGTCATCGTCATTATCTCGTCGAAGGGGTTCGTGGTGATGTTCGCGTTAAAGCCGGCAGCGAGCGTCACTGCCATCGTCTCCCCGATAGCGCGCGAGACCGCGAGGATGTACGACGCGAAGATGCCGGAGATGGCCGCGGGGACGACGACGTTCAAAGAGACGTCGTATTTCGTCGCACCGAGCGCGTAGGCGCCGTTTCGGAGATCGTCCGGAACGGCCTGCATCGCGTCCTCGCTGATCGATGAAACCATCGGAATCGTCATGATCCCGACCACAAGCATCCCAGAGAGCAAACTGTATCGCCCGATGTTGATATCGAAGAGCGCGTCCGCGATCGGCGCGAGCAACACGGGGTTGATAAACGCGATCGCGAAGTAGCCGTAGACGATCGTCGGAATGCCGGCCAGCACTTCGAGCGTCGGCTTGAGTTTCGATCGAACGCCCTCGGAGGCGTACTCGGAAATGTACAGCGCCGTCGCGGTGCCGATCGGTATCGAAACGAAGGCGGCACCGACCGTGACCGCGAGCGTTCCGAACGCGACCGGCAAGATGCCGTGCGCCGGCCTCGCGTGATCGGGCGCCCACCGCGTACCGGTGAGGAACTCGGCGAACGTTACCTCGCGCTCGAACGGTTCGCCGAGGAACAGCGCCTCGGTGAACCGCGACGTCCAGAAGTAGCTGGCCGCGTTATCGAGCAACACGAAAAAGATCGCTAAGGTGGTGAGGACCGTGATCGCGGCGCATCCGAACAGTACTCGCCGAGCACGGCGGTTTTCGACCTGGTCGGCTTGCGTCCCGCTCCCTTTCGTTATTCCCGGCCCAGAGTCGGTCTCCGTGCTCATCGTTCGGAGTTACGCTCTCTGAACGGTCAGCTCGTCGGAGGAACTCCCGACCTCGTCGAGCCATCCGTCGATCTTCTCGTGGTTCTGCTCGGTGATTTCGTCCGGAGCGGCGAAAAAGCCCTCGTCGCGGGCGAATTCCTGTGCGTCGTTGGTGTAGAACCGAGCGAACGAACCGATGAGGTCGGTCCGTTCTTCGAGGCTCGCGAGGTTGAAGTACGCGAACAGCGGGCGAGCGAGCGGCGAGTAATCGCCCGACTCGACGTTTTCTCTCTGCGGGAGGTAAAACCCGTCCGTCGAGTCGCTCTCGACCGGAACCGCCTCTATCGGCTGGTCGTCCTCGATCGCGCGGAGGTATCCGACGCCGCCCCAGCCGAACCCGTCGACGTTGTTCGCGACCGCGCCCATGATCTCGTTGGTCTGACTCGTCGCGGAGTA
>CAYQWI010000486.1:0-1801 GCA_964421165.1 uncultured Natronomonas sp. | reverse complement strand
AGGCCGCGTGGATCACGCTGTCCATCCAGTCCTCGACGTCGACGCTTTCGACGTCCGAGAGGCCGTTCTTGAACTGGTCTATGACGTACGGGATCGATCCGTTCCCGGTCCCACCGCCCAGCGTCGCTATGTGCATGAACGCGTCCGTCCCTCCCATCTGGTCGTTGATGTCTCGAACGATTCGGTCGAGGTCCTCCCTAGCGCAGGCTTCCCCGTTCGGGAAGAAGTTACCCGCACCCTGTTGGGATCCGAACTCGAGGGCGTGATCGTCCATCAGTTCCTCATCGTCGCTTGTCGACCCGATGTGTTCCTGCAGTCGATCGATCGTGTTCCGAAGGTCCGATCGGTTCGTGTTCATCACCAGGATCCGATCGTCGATCCCGGGGTTTTCCGTGCGGTCGAAGAACTGTGAGGCGATCCGTCCCCCGCCCTCGCCCGACGCGATCACACTCCATCTCGTAAACGTGTTTGTTGCTGCCATTTTTGGTTATTCGATCTTGATCGCCGTCGCGGTGGTCGTCACGTCCTCGTCCGTCCCCAGCTCGGCGACCATATCCCGTATAGTCCCGTCTGGCAGTGGTACGGACAAGAAGTTTTTTCTCGCCTCCTCGAACCGAAGCTCCTCGCCGGCGTCGATGTTGTATCGAACCGTGTTCTCGAGTTCCCGCTCGATCTGGAGGCGGTCGTACACGATTACACCGGCTTCGGACTTGGCGAGATCGTATCCGTTTCGCTCGCCCCAAAGGGCGATCAAACAGGGAGCGTACGCGGAACGGACCGGGAGATCCATCTCCGTCGAGACGAACCCCTGCTCTTCGAACGCCGAGGAAACCTTCGAATCGATCGCCGGCAGATGCTCCTCCATGTCCTGATCGAACTCGGACCAGAGACGCTCACTGAGCGGGCGTTCCGCGAACTCGATCGTTTCGGTCGAATCGCCCTCAACAGCCACTTCTCGCTCGATCGGGCCGAACGTCTCGGCTCCGGGATCCGCCCGGAGCGTGTACGTTCCGAAGGGGACATCGACGAACTCCACCGTCTCGGCGACCCGTGTCTCGACCGTTTTCGATTCGGAATACGCCCCCCCATCGAGTTCGACGGTCGGTCGTCTGGGCTCGCCACCGCACTCGTATCGGAGATCGACTCGAACGTCGTACTGCTCGACGTCACCGTGCCTCAAAACGCCACGATCCGGGTCGAACTCCACGGACGGGTCCCGCCGGTTGTACAGTCCGAGGAACTGTTCGGCGTGACGGACCGGGAGGTCTGCGGCGCTTACTTCCCCGGATTGCTGAAGTTTCCGGTCTATCTGCTCTGCGAAGTCATCGTACGCCTCCACGACCGATGCTTTCGTGCTCGCCGTCCCGAGTGCGTCCCCGAGTCGGGCGGCCGCATCCGCCCACTCCGCGGTGAACCGCTCGAGATCGTCAATATCGGAGATTCGATCGGCGGCTCGCTCGTCGACGATCGGCGGCTCGCTGTAGTAACCACCCGGGAGGTCGGTCGAATTGAGGGTCCGAACCGCGTCCTCGAGATCTCGCTCCATCGACCGGAGAACGGAAACGCAGGTTCGACGTAACTGTGAGCGCTTTCTCGTCAGTTCGGCGAGTTCGAGCGCCGAATCGAGCGAGTCAACGTCGCGTTTCATTTCGGTCACGTCGTCGATGTGTTCGGCGGCGACGTGCTGATCGACCTCCGAGTTCAAAACGGCATCGAGAAGCGTCGACAGTTGCTCCCGCTCGACTTCGAACGAGCCGGAAAACTGGTCCCGAAGTCGATCCCGGGCTTCGAGGACCGAATC
>CAYQWI010000485.1:0-1808 GCA_964421165.1 uncultured Natronomonas sp. | reverse complement strand
TCATGAACACAAAGCGGGTGTGCCAGCATATCGTCCCACCGAAGCTGCCCTTCGACGACTCGATCGAGGCCGGCGTCGCGCTGTCTGCTCACGACCTCCTCGCGAGCGCGCCCGTACGCCTGGACGATCTCGTCCGATTCATCTCCGGAGATCAGATCGTCTTTCTGGTGACCCTTGAGATCGGATAGCTCGTCTTTCGCCCAGTCGGGAAGCGGATACAACCCCGGTGTCGTCGCGAGTACCTCTGTCATTACTCGCGGCTACGAGATGACGGTGTTTAATATTTCCTACTCAGGTATTCTTGTGAGTTATTTCCAGAACGACGAGCCGTTCGAACGGGAACGGTTCGGCTGCGATCTCTCGGGCGTCGAGTCCGACATTAGCGGCACGTTCGATGACGGCGTCGATATCGGTCAACGAAGATACGAGAAGATAAATTCGTCCCTCCGGGCGCAGGATCCGGCCGACATCGCTCAAGAACGGTCGAATCAGCCGACGCCCGTCCTCACCCCCCGAAAGCGCGTGTTCGAGCGGGTCGTCCCATTCGTGTTCCGGCGGTGTCGGCAGATACGGCGGATTGAACACGACTACGTCGAAGCTATCGTCGACGAACGGATCCGTCAGATTCGATCGCACAGTTTCGACGCCTTCGCCCCGCGATCTCGCACACGCGTCCGGATTGATATCACAGCCGACGACCGACGCGTCCGTTTCGGTAGCGATCCGGGAAGCGACGTATCCCGAACCGACGCCCACCTCCAGAACTCGACCACCGCCGAGACGTTCGATCGCCGTCTCTGCGAGCAGGCGTGAATCTTCCGCCGGTTCGTAGACGGTCCCCATGCCGCGTTGATCCGCGAGTCTCATCGAAATGCGTCCTCGTCGGCTGGCGGATTCGTGATCGATTCGTCGATTCCGGAATCGGACTCCTCGGCGTAATCAGCTTCGACCGGTTCCGAAACGTCGGTTTCCGCGTCGTGTCGTTCTCTTGTGCTTTCTCGATCCCCGGATGACGGTTCCGTTCCGTTCGCGGCGATTCGAAAGCCGCCCGCCTCAGCGCGCCCGGTGAGTTCGCGCTGCGGGAACGGGATCTTGATTCCCTTCGATTCGAACGCCGTCTTGACCGACTCGATGACGGCGTTTTGCGCTCGCCACTTCTCTTGAACGCTCGGGGTCGTAATCCAGTACCGAAGCCGCAACACGACAGCCGAATCGGCGAACTCGTGTCTAATGACATCCGGCGGCGGCTGGGACGCGACAACGTCGACTTGCTCCATCGCGCCGACAGCGACGCGTGCAGCGTGTCCGATATCCGTCTCGTAATCGACCCCGATGTCGGTTTCCAGTCTGAGTCGATCCGTCTTCGAGTAGTTGGTGACCTCGTTTTCCATTATGGTGTCGTTCGGGATCAACACGTGTTCCTCGTTGAACGTCCGTACTCGCGTGTTGTACACCGTGATATCCGTGACGATGCCCTCGCGATCGTTGATACGGATCCAGTCGCCGACTTCGAACGGCCGCGAAAAGAGTATCACGAAGCCCGAAAGGATACCGGAAAGCGTCTTTCGCGCGGCGAATCCGAGAACGATCCCGAGAACACCGGCACCGAGGAAGATGTTACTCACCGGAATCCCCCACAGTGCAACCACGAAAGTCAGAACCGGGACCAATACGAGTATCTGGATCGCGTGGTGTGCGACTTCTCGCTGGTGTGGTGTGATCGCAACCCGTCCCGACCCGTACTTGACCGATCGTTTCGTCAGTCGGGTGACGGTGATCGCGCCCGTGAAGACGATGAACGTCACGAG
>CAYQWI010000484.1:0-1810 GCA_964421165.1 uncultured Natronomonas sp. | reverse complement strand
CCCAATCGGCAACCGTCGGACCGTCGCTTCGACGTGTTTTCGTTCCGATCGACCGACGAAGCCTAATGCCCCCGCCTCGTAATCGGAGTAATGAGTACGCCGGCGACTGACAGGAACGACTGGCGCGCGGCAATCGACGAAACGGACGCGGCGATTATCGACGGCTATCAGTCCGGGTTTCCGATCGAAGAGCGGCCGTTTCGGCGGCTCGGAGACGAGCTACGAATCGACGAATCGGAAGCGCTCGAACGCGTCGAGCGACTTCGGGAGATGGGTGTCTTTCGGCGCTTCGGTGCGGTTCTCAACCCGCCGGTTATCGGCGCGTCGACGCTCGCGGCTGTGCAAGCCCCCGAAGACCGGTTCGACGAGATCGCGTCGATCGTAAACGGCTACCGGCAGGTGAATCACAACTACCGCAGGGACCACGAGTGGAACATGTGGTTCGTCGTCACCGCGGGTTCGCTGGAGATGCGCGACGAGATCCTCTCGGAGATCGAAGACGAAACCGGCTGTTCGGTGTTGAACCTACCGATGTTAACCGATTTTTACATCGATCTCGAGTTCCCGGTCGTCAACGCCGACCGGTTCGCCCGGGAGTCGGTCGAATCGACGAGTGTGGACGCCACGCGGATCGCCGAATCGGCCGCGGCTGATCTGTCGGCGCTCGATCGCGCGATACTGCTGGAGATCCAGGACGGGTTTCCGCTCTCCTCGACGCCGTATCGGGACGTGTCGGCGGCGGTTGAGGCCGATATCGACGACGTGTTGTCGGCCATCGAGCGGCTTCGGTCCGACGGCTGTATCAAACGCATCGGCTGCGTCGTAAACCACGTCGTCACCGGGTTCGACGCCAACTGTATGATCGTTTGGGACGTCCCCGATGAGGGACTCGACGACCGCGGGGAGGCCGTGGGTGAGCTACCGTACGTAACGTTGTGTTATCACCGACCTCGGCGACGATCCCAGGGGTGGTCGTACAACCTCTTCACCATGATACACGGACGGGATCAGGACGCAGTCGACGGGAAGATCGACGAATTGGCCGACGACTATCTGCCGTTCGAACACGAACGTCTCTACTCGACGGAAACGCTGAAACAGACCGGAGCGCGGTACGACGATATCGTCGGCGGAGAATAGTTCGTCCCGCCTCCGTTCGGATACCCTTTTTATCCGCCCCTGCGAGCGACCGGTATGATCACTTCGAGCGCGCCGGGGAAGGTGTACCTCTTCGGCGAACACGCCGTCGTTTACGGTGAACCGGCAGTTCCGTGCGCTATCGAACGGCGAGCGCGCGTGACCGTCGAGCGACGGGACGACGAGCGACTGCGGGTACAAGCGAAAGACCTCACGCTCGACGGTTTTACCGTAACGTGGGGCGGTGAATCGGACGATCGGCCGGACGTGGACGTTCCGACGCCGCTCGTCGAGGCGGCGATGGGGTATATCGACGGCGCGATAGAGCAGGCCCTCGACGCGGCCGGGGAAACGCAGGTCGGATTCGACGTAACCGTCGAGAGCAACATTCCGCTTGGCGCCGGACTCGGCTCCTCCGCCGCGGTCGTCGTCGCCGGGATCGACGCGGCGACCCGCGAACTCGGCGTCGAACTCGATCCGGAAGCGATCGCGGACCGCGCATATCGGGTCGAGCACGCCGTCCAAAACGGAGAGGCCTCGCGGGCGGACACGTTCTGCTCCGCGATGGGCGGTGCCGTCCGCGTCCAGGGGGACGACTGCCGACAGCTCGACTCCGTCCCGAACCTCCCGTTCGTCGTCGGGTACGACGGACGCGCCGGCGATACTGGCGAGC
>CAYQWI010000483.1:0-1838 GCA_964421165.1 uncultured Natronomonas sp. | reverse complement strand
AGAGAACGGCCGTGTGGACTGCATTCTCATCTGTGAGAACAACCCGCGAAAGATACATCAACGGGGATCGCATTCAAGCACTCGATGACTGACGCAAACTACAATTGCTCGACGTGCGGCAGACGAATGGATTATCGAACGACGAAACACAACGGCTGTCCGAGCTGCGGACAGGTCCCGTCACACGGCGCCGACTAACGGACAGTATCGAGCGGTTCGAACGGAACGGGAGCCTTTTACGGGCCGATCACAGACCGATCGGTATGAGCAGCCCGGAGATCCCGAAATCGCATCCCCGATACGAGTCGCTTCTCACGCGACACCGTATCGAGGCGGGCGTCGATCGCGGAATCACCTCAAAGCAAGGACTGATCGCGCAGGGACGCGGCGAGGCGTTCGATTATCTCCTCGGCGAGGAGACGATCGACAGCGCAGACGAGGCCGAACGGGTCGCAGCCGCACACTTGCTCCGGGCGGACCATCCGGTGTTGTCGGTCAACGGAAACGTGGCTGCGCTCACACCGAGAGAGATCGTCGAGTTGGCGGAGGCGACCGGTTCGGATATCGAGGTCAATCTCTTCAACCGAACGGAGGGGCGGATCGAGCGGATCGTCGAACACCTCCGCGAACACGGCGCGAGCGACATAAAGGGGAAAACCGCCGACGGACGGATCCCCGGCCTCGATCACGAACGGGCGAAAGTCGACGCTGACGGGATCGGAGCGGCGGACGTGGTACTCGTTCCGCTGGAGGATGGCGACCGCGCCGAAGCCCTCGCGTCGATGGGGAAAACGGAGCTCGTGATCGATCTGAATCCGATGTCCCGGTCGGCCCAGTCGGCGGCGGTGCCGATCGTCGATAACCTGATTCGAGCGATCCCGAACATGACGGAACACGCCCGATCGCTCGCCGACGCCGACGGAGACGAACTGGATTCGATCGTCGACTCGTTCGATCCGAAGACGGCTCTTTCAGACGCCGAGAGACGTATTCGAGAGGAATAGTCGGGAAGTGTCTTGCGGCCGTCTGACGTAGTGTTTTGTGTATTGAGAGAGTACGCCCGGTATGGCTAGCCTCACGGAGGTCTACAGGGGAGGCGACGGGAGGGACCTCCGGCGACTGTACGCCGGTGTCGTACTGTTCGGAGTCGGCGCGGTCCTCGTCACGACGGGCCTCATCGTCGCATCGACCGGGCTCGGTTCGTACTTCGGACTCGGGCAGTATCGATCGAGAGAGTTGGCCGGTGTGTTGGGTGGCCTCGGGCTTCCGGCAGTGTTTTTCGGAACGATGGTCGCGCTGCCGAAAGCCTCCCGAGAACTCAAACTCGCGGCCGGTCTCGGAGCGGTTCTCTGCCTCGTCGGCGTCGCGATGTTCACTCGCTGGTATCCCGTCGATTGGGTCGGTGGCTCCGGAAACACGACGATGACGTTCGTCGTCTCGGCGACCTACTTCGTCGGCGCGATCGTGATGAGCTGGTGTCTGTTCACCGCGGTCGCGAACTTCAAAGCGCGCAACGACCCCGGTGGAACGGTTTCTCTCGAAATCACCAGGGAAGGCGAAACGCGGATCGTCGAGGTCTCGAACGACGAGTTGCGCGGGCAACTCGGCGGGATCGGACTGCTCGGTGGGACACCCGATGGGGAGGCGGAAACGCAGACGAACCGAGAAAACGAGACCGCGACCCCGAAACGCCAGCCGACGGGATCGAACCGCGCGCAGTCTCCGGTCGGCGACGCCAACGCGACGGACGGCGGTGCCGACGACAGCGGCTCGATTTACGAACTACAGGGGGCGGACGACGCGGAGTTCCTTGACGACGGTCCGTCGGCTCCGATCAA
>CAYQWI010000482.1:0-1839 GCA_964421165.1 uncultured Natronomonas sp. | reverse complement strand
CAATCATATTGGCCTTTCGAGCCGATGACAGGGGTTCAAATCCCCTAGCGAGCATTCTTCCGACGCAACGTGACTCCAGTGAAAACACTAGCTGTCTAACGCCCCATATCGGAACGGTTTTTCACCCACCTTTCGAGGATAGAGCCATGTCTCAACCGATCGCTCATCACACTGGAATAACCGTTTCCGACCTCGATGCGGCGATCGAGTTTTACACCCGGCTTCTCGATTGCACGGTCGAAACCCAGTTTACGGTTTCCGGTGAAGCGCTTGGAGCCGCGGTGAAATCGGACGACGTTACCGGATCGTTCGCCCATCTCGACTCGGGCGGGACGCGCATCGAACTCGTCGAATACGAACCGTCGGGTGCACCACGAACGAGAGCGTCGCTCACCCAGCCCGGTGCGACACACGTGGCGTTTTCCGTCGACGATGTCGACGCTTTCGTCGACGATCTTTCCGGAGAGATCGAGCGATTGAGCGAGCCGCAGACGACAGAAAGCGGGACGCGTATCGTCTTCGTCCGCGACCCGGACGGAAATCTCGTCGAACTCCTTGAGGCGTAGCTTCGGAGCTACGCGGACCGTCACCGCTTTGTAGTCCCCCTTATGAGAGACAGACGATGGTTGGTCGTGCAGCCGCACCGGCGGCGGGTACCGTTCTGAACGCGCTCGCGAACGGCTACGGCTCCGCGTTCGCTATCGACGCGTACACGCAGGCGAGCGTCGAACTGACGGGTTCTGAGTCGGTCTCTGGGGAGATAGACGGTGCGCCGGACGCCGATACGCGACTCATCGAACGCTGTGTCGAACTCGTCGTCGAGCGCTTCGGCGACGGCGAAGGGGGCCACGTCCGGACTGAGAGCGAGATACCGATGGCGTCGGGACTGAAAAGCTCCAGCGCCGCCGCGAACGCGACAGTACTCGCGACGCTTGACGCGCTCGGCACCGAACTCGATCGCGAGGACGCCTGCCGACTCGGCGTCGAAGCCGCACGGGACGTTGGCGTAACCGTCACCGGAGCCTTCGACGACGCGTCGGCATCGATGCTCGGAGGAGTTACGGTGACCGATAACACAGCCGACGAACTTCTTCGGCGGGACGAACCAGACTGGGACGTTCTCGTGTACACGCCCGACGAGCAGGATTTTTCGGCCGATGCCGACGTATCGCGATGTGAACGGGTCGCGCCCATGGCGGAGATCGTCTTCGATCTGGCGATGGAAGGCCAGTACCACCGCGCGATGTGCGTCAACGGGTTCGCCTTCGCTGCCGCGCTCGGGCACTCGGCCGAACCGATCATAGAGGCGCTGCCGGACGCAGCGGCGTCGCTTTCGGGAACGGGCCCGAGCTACATCGCGGTCGGCGAGCGCGAGACGCTCGAAGCACTGACAGATATATGGGGCGAACGAGAGGGACAAACATGGGTAACAACGACACAATCAACGGGAGCAAAGATACGATGATCCGGGACGACCCGGCCGAGATGGATCTCGACGAACTCCGAGAAGAGATAAGAAGTATCGATCGAGAGATCGTCGAACAGATCGCACAGCGGACCTACGTCGCCGAGAGTATCGCAGCGGTCAAACGAGAGAAGGGGCTCCCGACGACTGATGAATCACAGGAGGGAGCGGTTATGGAGCGCGCCGGCGAGAACGCCAAGCAGTTCGATGTCGATGCTAACCTCGTCAAGGCTATCTTTCGGCTCCTAATCGAGTTGAACAAGGTCGAACAGCGAGAGAGCAGATAACACCTCACGCAATCATAGCCTTAGTACGTCCGTACTTCGAGGCCGTCGATACGTCCGAAGTGCTTGGTGTTTCTCGTGATAACTGGT
>CAYQWI010000481.1:0-1840 GCA_964421165.1 uncultured Natronomonas sp. | reverse complement strand
ATGCACCCGGCGCTCCGCTCGCGGATCAAGGGATACGGATACGAGGTCTACATGGACGACACCATCGAGGACTCCCCCGAGATGCGACGCAAATACGCACGCTTCGTCGCTCAGGAAGTCCAAAACGACGGCCGACTGCCGCCGTTCACCGAGGAAGCGATCGAGGAGATCATTCTCGAAGCCCGCCGCCGCGCGGGTCGGAAGGGACATCTCACCCTCAAGTTCCGTAACCTGGGCGGACTCGTTCGCGTCTCGGGTGATATCGCCCGCGCCGAGAACCGCGAGCACACGACTCGCGACGACGTACTGCAGGCGAAAGCGCGCTCGCGCTCCATCGAACAACAGCTCGCCGACGACTACATCGAACGCCGCAAGGACTACGAACTCACGGTCAACCAGGGCGACGTGGTCGGCCGCGTCAACGGCCTCGCGGTCATGGGCGAAGACTCCGGCATCGTCCTCCCCGTCATGGCGGAGGTCACGCCGAGTCAGGGCCCCGGCGAGGTCATCGCTACGGGTCAGCTCAAAGAGATGGCGATGGAGGCCGTCCAGAACGTCTCGGCGATCATCAAGAAGTTCTCCGACGAGGACATCTCACAGAAAGACGTTCACATCCAGTTCGTTCAGGCCGGTGAAGGCGGCGTCGACGGTGACTCCGCGTCGATCACCGTCGCAACCGCCGTCATCTCGGCGATCGAGAACGTCCCGGTCCGGCAGGATCTCGCCATGACCGGCTCGCTTTCGGTTCGCGGCGACGTGTTGCCGGTCGGCGGCGTCACGCACAAGATCGAAGCCGCCGCGAAGGCGGGACTCGACACGGTCATCATCCCGAAGGCGAACGAACAGGACGTGATGATCGAAGACGAGTACAAAGATCAAGTCGAGATCGTCCCCGTCTCGCACATCTCCGAAGTGCTCGACGTGGCGCTCGCCGGCGAACCCGAGAAGGACTCGCTCATCGATCGGCTCAAGAGCATCACCGGCTCCGCGCTCGAACAGCGCGAGGTCGGCGGGGCGAAGAGCCCGAGCCCTCAGTAAGACGTGACCCGGTGGGTCGCCTTCGCGGCGCTCACCCTCCTCGTCGTGACAGTCGTCTTGTTCTCCGCCCGCGCTTCGGAACGTGTAGTCGACGAAATCGCTGCCGAACGAACGTCTCACACCGACTCGATACTACACGCCGAGACGCTCCCCGACGGGGCCGATCACCTCGACGCGGCGCGTCCGATCGAGACCCGAACCCCCGCGGATCCGTCGCTTTCCTCGACGGCGCTTCTGGTGCACGTCGGTGCGTCGCACGCGCTCTTCGCGGTCGTGCTCCTCGTCGGCCTCTGGCTCGCGAACGTCCCCGTCTCGACGCTCGGTATCGGCGTCGAACCGTTCACCGGCGCGGTGGCCGTCGTCGCCGGTATCGTCGTCGGCCTCGCGCTCGCGTTCGTGAACACGCTCGTCGGGAGTCTGGTCGAGTCGGATCCGAGCGCGAAGCTTCGGAAACTGCTCGCGCCCGATTCGCTCGGCGGATGGGCCGTGCTCCTTCTCGTCGTGTTGCCGATCATCGCCGGCTTCGAGGAACTCCTCTTTCGGTCTATCCTGATCGGTACGTTCTCCAGCGGGTTCGGGATCTCGCCGTGGATTCTCGCGGTCGGATCCTCGATGCTCTTTGCCGCCGGACACGGCGCACAGGGGCGGATCGGAATCGTCGCGACCGGCGTGTTGGGATTCGTCCTCGCCGCCGTGTTCGTGGTCACGAACAGTTTTCTCGTCGTCTTCTTCGCTCACTACGTCGTCAACGTCGTCGAGTTCGTCGTCGTCGAAGGGTTCGAATACGAACCGTTCAGGCGAT
>CAYQWI010000480.1:0-1847 GCA_964421165.1 uncultured Natronomonas sp. | reverse complement strand
TCAACAACCGCGGGGTCGAAGTCGTCGAAGATCCCGAAGACGCTCAGTACACGGGGTGAGAAGCGTCGCATACGTACACCGCATCACCCGTCTCGGAGACCGTATCGCCGAATTTCTACCGAAATCGCGTGTCTCGGGGGAGAGCTTGCTCTCAATCGAGCGGCACAAAACGCGTCGCTACGTCTCGTCGTCCTCAGCGGACGAGCCAACCAGGTACCGAAAGGCAGCGCCGAGTCCGAGCGTCCCGCCGATCGCGGCGAGCCACCGGTTGTCTTCGATCCAGGCAGTTTCCTCTGCGATCTCTTCGGTCCCGTTCCCCGTGGTTTCTCCCGCCTCTTCGGCAGCTTCCGCCGTGCTCTCTTTTGCGTCTTCGATGACGTCGACAGCGAATTCCCCGGCATCACCGGTCTGGAATCGAAGCTGCACCGGTACCTCGCCGAGCGTGTTGGAGACGATCTCATCCAGGACGGGATCGCCGTCTCGAAGGCCGAACGCGTCCAGCGAGTACTCGGTCCCGGCCTCGCCATCGATCGATATTTCGAATTCCTCCAGCGATCCGAGGACGACGGCCGCATCGGCGTAGGGCGCCCCGTTCGAATCGGCGTATTCGGCGGCCGGACGATCGACGAGCGCGTCCTCCACGGCGTCGATATTCAGCGTTCCGCCGGATTCGAGGCCCAAAAACACTGCGTCCGAGAGCTTATTGAGTACGTGATCGCGACCGCCGATCAGCCGGTCGGCTACTGAGAGATCCATCTCGGGGTGGTGATAGAGAAATTCGTCGTATCCGTCCCCGATCTCGAGAACGTCACCGCTCTCGCGATCGACCGAGAGCATCCAGACGTCGTCCGAATCTATGTGGTCGGTGGCCTGGTAGTTGGGGTCGTAAATGGAGACATCCGTGACGTCGTCCGTTCGCTCGTATCCGTATGCCAGTACCTGGTGGGCATTGCCTTCGCCGTTGAGGGCGAGTCCCGCGGAGCCGGTCGCATCGATTGCGTTGGTGAGCTGATCGAGAGATTCACGCTGATCGGCCAACCCCCAGCGGAAGCCGAGGAAGGCGAACCAGAAGGGTTCGGCGCGCAGTATCTGAGAGGTCTGAAATTTCCGAACCCGGTCGCCGACACCGCCGTATCGATCCGTTGGACGGGGGATCTCACTAGCCGCGTCGACGCCGTGGGGGAGTTCGGATTGGGTCTCGAAGTACTCCTCGGCGGAAAATGCCATCCCGTAACAGTGGCCGTTGGTGGCTGCGTTTCCGCCGATCCACGAGTAAACGATCCGCGTCATGAGACTCTCGCGGGCTCTCGAGAGCGCAGTCGTCCAGGAGTTCTCGATCGCCCGTTGAACCTCTTCTTTGGTTACGTCGACGGGTTCGTAGTTGAACTGTTCGCCGTCGGCATCCGCCCCGGTGTCTCCCGCCCAGTTCGAGAAGCCGAAGCCGTGGACCGCCGGATCGAAGTCGTCCGGGTCGGCAGGCGGGTCCTCCTGTGACAGCGGTTCGGTAACTGTGCGCACTCTAGTGCGGTCAGACCGCATCCACGACGCGCCAACGAGCCCGCCAGCTATAACTTGTAGCAACTTGCGCCGCTCTATTCGAACCACACGAATGTAAGGGACAGAGATGGTTTTGTTATGAACCAGATATTGTGATTCGATCTACGATAAGTCGAGCGTAGCGTGTGATGTTGTCGACGTACGGTAACGTTACGCAGAGAGTCGCACACTGATCGAGCGCTCGATCGCGGTACTAAGAACGGAAATGGGAATGAAACTGAAAATGGAAAAATCGGACGCCCGAGGCGGGATTTGAACCCGCGTCACGACCGTGACAGGGTCGTATGATG
>CAYQWI010000479.1:0-1848 GCA_964421165.1 uncultured Natronomonas sp. | reverse complement strand
GGCCGCGCTTCTTTTTCGACGATATCGAGAAGTCGTTTTGCGTTTTCATCGCCACGTAGTAGGTCGATAATGAACGATGTATCCTGGATCATTCCGTTGTCTCGCCATCTCCAACTTCGTCTAACGCTGCTGTGAGACGGTCACTCCGTTCGCTGGACTTCGTTCGTCCCTCCTCGATAGTGGCTTTGAGGTCAGCCGCCTCGTCCTCGGAGAGAATCCCTGTGACCTCGTTCCACGACCGTTCTCCCGCAAGGCGCTTGACGGTTTCACTGAAGCTTTCACCCTCTTTTTTTCGGGCTTTCAGCCGCTCGTAGGCTTCCTCGTCGAGTGAAATCGTTTTCGTCGCCATCTTAGTACACAGTACTACATGCACGCTTAAAAGCTCTAGTGCGAAGCTCATTCGCTCGGTTAAAATCAGAGGTAACGTAGGGAAACCCGGAAAATACACGAAACAGTGTAACGTGAGTAATAGACCTGAACAAGGTGGAACAAAGAGGGAGTCGGTGAGTCATCCGAGTAACGCCCGAGCCGTTCGCGCTCGAACTCACGGCGAGTCGTTCGGTTGGGCTTCCGGCAGTTCGACGCCTGCCAGCAGCGACGAGAGCGATGTCCCGTGAGGATCGATGCGGAGCGAGGTCGTCACGCCGCCCGCTAATAGGAATTATCGTAAGAGTTCATACGGTTGCCTCGGATAGATCGAGATACAGCGCCGACAGACGGGCATCGAAATCCCCGGTTGGCTACGATAATCCCTATAAGGCACCCTCCAGCACGAAGTTGAACGCCAACAGCGACGACACGTCGTATCGAACCACCTCCTCGACGCCGGGATGAGCGAACCGCTCCGTGACGACCGTGGCAGTCAGATGAGTCGCCAGGCGTTCGTACGTCCCTTCGTTTTTTGTTGACGACGACCAGGTGCGACGTGTCTCCTTTGTCATCCGCCCGTACCGTAGCGCGTTCGCGAACTGTCGTCATCCCTTCAACTCGACCAGATCGACCGTCGGTTCGACGACCGCGCGATCGATGAGCGTCGAAACGATCCCGACGACTCTGCCAGTCTGGATCCTCGCCCCGCCGCCCCCTGCCGGTCCGTTGGTGTACAGCGTCTGTACCTCCCGTGCGAGTGCGTCGGCCGTTTCGGCGCTCAGACAGCGCGCTGTGACTCGGAGCCCCACCTCGTAGGGTTCGGTTTCCGGCGCGACGTCGCCCAACGGCGACGTTGCACCGGTTCGACTACGACATGGGATACGGACCGAAAATACTCAGACGATCCCCCGACTCCGGATATACATGGAAGACTTCATCGCAGAAAATCTCGATCGGTACGCGGAGACCCAAGGCGTGTTACCCGAACGGCTCGCGGAGTTCGGTGACAGCTACCGCGAGCAGGGGTATCTCACTCGTGAGCAACTGTACGAGATCGCGTACGAATCCTCTACCCGGAGCGCCTATCACGTCGAACGGAACCCGGAGGACAGATGCCGTGAAGTAACGGCGAATGTACTGTGCGTCGACGGTGATTTCTCGATGATTCAGCTCATCACGGGGTTATCAGGGTTCAAAGCCCCAACTGCATCATGCGTTTTGACGGCGCTGGATCCGAAACAGCACGCTGTCGTCGACACGCGAGTCTGGGCGACACTCGACCGGCTTGGCTATCTGGACGGCCGGAAAGAGTCGTTCGACGCCGACGACTACGTGACGATGATCGAACCGATCCGAGCAATCGCCGACGATACGGGCTATACCGCGGCCGAAGTCGGCTACGCGCTGTTTGCCTACGACGTCGAGAAACGCGACGGGACACTTCACTGAACGCACACTACAAATTCCGTCCTCCTAACC
>CAYQWI010000478.1:0-1849 GCA_964421165.1 uncultured Natronomonas sp. | reverse complement strand
GGTTCGCGACCGCGTGTGTCAAAAGCGAGTACGCCGCGAGGTTGAACGGAACGCCGAGCGCGATATCTCCGGACCGCTGCGTGAGATGGACGTTCAGACGATCGCCCTGTACGTTGAACACGAACGTGTAATGGCACGGCGGCAGTGTCGAGACAGCGGCGTTAGCTGGATGCCACGCGTTGATCACCATCCGACGGGAGTTCGGCCGCTCTCGGAGCGTATCGAGGACGTGGCCGAGTTGGTCGAAGACCTGCCGCGTCTCGCCGTTTCGAGTGGTTTCGGTTTCGACGCGAGGGTGGCCGACGCCGGGCCAGCTCTCGCCGGGGACTCGATCCGGGGCGTCAGGGATCGGATAGCGACGCCAAAATCGACCATACGCAGTGTCGAGCCGTCCCTCTTCGTCGGCCCAGGCGTTCCAGATTTTTGTCTCCTCGCGCAGGTTCCGGACGTGTTCCTCGCCCGAAAGGTACCAGAGCAGTTCGTGAATGAGCGAGTTCCACCGGTAGCCGTCCATCCGTTTCGTCGTTAAAAGCGGAAAGCCGTCGGCGAGATCCACCTCGTAGTGGTGACTGAACGAGGCGACGGTGTCGACGCCGGTTCGATTGGGTTTGTACGTCCCGCCGGCGAGGACGTCGGAAACGAGATCGTGATACTGACGCATTCGATACCTACTGTTGCTATCGCAGATGGTATGTTCGTTTCGGAGCGGAAGCCGTTCGATCGATCCCGAAACCGGAGATCACTCCCGCAAGAAGTTCCGTGCGACGATCTGCAACACGTGAACGAACACGCCGGTGAACGCGACGTAGATCCCCAGCGCGTGGATCAGCGACCGATCGGGAGCGTAGGACGATCTGACGTGCCAGATCTCGTATCCGAGTCGGAGGGTGAATCCGAGGAAGATGAAGACGAACCCGCCCACGAGAACGATCGGGAACACGGAGCCGACGGCGACGAAGAGCACGCCGACGATGAACGCGCCGAGCGACCACCGACTCCAGTGGTCGAACTCGCGATCCCGAACGTAGACGTAGCCGCCGATAGCGAGCGTCATCCCGAGCGTCACCACGAGCGCTACGCCGAGGGCGGCCGCCCGGGACCCGGCGGCAACTGCGGCCAAGATCCCGCCGCCGAAGAGCGCGTAGGCGGCCTGAAGGAGAACGGTACCAACGCCGGCGAGCCCCATCGAGCCGCGTTCGAGCCCCCGTTCGGCGAGTATGCTTCCGCCGGTCAACGCGGCACCGTAGACGAGGACTCCGACGATCGGGATCTGAAAGAGAGCGTTGTTGAGAGCCGAAAGCGGCGTCGATGCGACGAGGTACATCAACACGAGGTTGACGACGATCAGCGCCGACGCGGGAACGGCGACGCTACGGAACTTCGGGTGAGCCGTTTGCGTTCGTCGTGCGTACGCTCCGTCCATACGTTGAGACTTGAGAGACGGGCATATAAGCGTACTCGCTCCGAGTCGGGCATCGATCCCGGCGAGTTCGGGGCACGGGACCCACCTATCCGAAATCGGAATCATCTAACCGATTTATATCACCGTTCTTAATGCCTAAATTCGTGCTGCATGACGCTGGTCGATTCGTCAATCTGTGACTGGACTGGAGTCTTCTCTCAAATTGCCGGAAGCAAAAGAGGTCTCGCTGGTTCTCTGCTACGTCATGGACATGGCTCCGGTGAATGCTGGCCGGATCGCGGATCCCGCCGTCCTCGAGAGAAGCCGTAAGCCACCCGGCACGTCGATGAGCAGACTCCACGTGGTCATAGGGGAAGTGTTCGTCGTGCTCCATACGTTCGAAGACGATGCGGAGCGTCCGACGGAACTGGTTACCAGTCTTCCGGT
>CAYQWI010000477.1:0-1854 GCA_964421165.1 uncultured Natronomonas sp. | reverse complement strand
CGGCCGCCGCGTCCGGGTCGACGAGCGTCTCGCTTTCCAGGCGAACGTCGAGGAAGCCGTTCTCGCTCGCCCAGTCGATCTGCGCGGCGGTCGTCGGTGACGCGCTCCCGGCGACGACGAGCAACGCGTCGACGGGATCGCGCTTTCGGTACAGTCGCTCTCCGCGGTCGATCAGGCCGTCCGCCGCCCAGGCGTGGACGAGAGAGTGATGCTGGACGCCGGAGGAGCCGACGACGAACAACGGGCCGGTCGACTCGGTCGCGCGATCCCAGAGCACGCGCCCGATTATCTCGAGGTGGTCGGTTTCGACCGCGTCGAAGACGACGATCTCGCTCTCCTCGCTCGCGTCCTCCAGCGCTGCGTCCGCGGCCTCGGCGGTCGCCAGTTCCGTGAGGTGGACAGAGCCAATGGAGCGATCCGTCTGCTCGGCGAGATGCTCGCGCAGGTCGCCCTCCCGCATGGGGGTAACGGGGTGGTCGCGCATCGTCGGGTGGCGGTCGATCCGGTAGGTCTCGCCGTCCTGGACGGCAAAGAGGTTCGAAAAGGCGACGTAGCGGCCGTGAGGAACCTCGGTTCCCTGCGAGACCGGAACGACCGGCGAGTCGTACTCGGCCTGACCGATATCGATGGCGTGACCGATGCTGCCGACGTCTGGCGCGGAGTCGAACGTCGAACAGACTTTGTAGTGGACGATCGGGACGTCGAGATCGCCGAGCGCCTCGAACGTCGGCTCGAGTTCGTCGGTCATCTCCGGCGGCGTCAGCGACCTGCTCGCGCCGGCGACGCCGAGCGCGTCCAGATCGTCGAACCGTTCCAGCTCCGCGGGCGTCGGTGGGTCGTCGACGAACAACAGCGCGCGGACGCCGTTGGCCGCGAGGCCTTCAAGCGCGTCGGTCGACCCGGTGAAGTCGTCCCCGTAAAACGCCATCAGGAGGTCGTCGTCGGTCGAATGGGTCGTCTCATCAGTCATGGCTTCGAGTTTCGTACGTTCATCGTCGTTCGTAGCAGTCGAGTGCGTCGTGCTCGGTTGGAGTGGTGTTTCGCGGTACTTGTCTCCTTCCCCTTCGGGAACGATGAGCGTCGGGTCGGCGTCGATCTCGACGAGATCGTTCGCCCTGCCGGCTGTGACGGCTTTCGAATCGGAGTCCGCGAGTTCGAGTGAACCGAGGGACGGCGGTAGCTGAAACGACTGTCGAACGTTCGTGAGCGTTTCTCCCTCCAACGATAGAAGGCCGACAGCATGCACCGATGGCTCACGGGGGAGCCTACTTGAGAAGAACGCGGCCGGCGTATATCACCGCGGCCAGTGCCGCCGCACCCCCAGCTATATAGTGCTCTTGGAGAAGGAAAATCAGGCTGAGAACGCCGAACGCCAGAACTGTTCCGACGACGTACTTCGCGTTCGATTCCGGCGCTCTATCGCTCATTGATACACCCACTCAACGGTCTCAGCCATCGATGTATCTGTATACGTCGAACTGATCGATCCCACCGCCCCCACTCGTAGAATACGCTCGTTCCGCTCGCTCTCATTCCGGATCTTCCGCTAACTCCTGGATCTCTTCGATTCGCGGAACCTCCGTCACACCGCTGAGGACGACCGCGACCCGATCCGCGGTTGGCAGCGGATAAGTACGGATACGAACGTTCCGACAATCGGTGTTCTCTTCGACGATCTTTCGGGCCTCGTTGATCCCCTCGCGATCGAGTTGCGCTGGTGGCCCAGCAACGATCACGTAAGCGCGTGATGTGCTTTCGACCTCACAGGGGAGCGTCAGCGTCCCCAGCGTCGCTCGTCGGGCCAACCCGGTCAGCCGGTTGACCGCGTCGCCCGTCGATACGAACTCCGGCTTA
>CAYQWI010000476.1:0-1858 GCA_964421165.1 uncultured Natronomonas sp. | reverse complement strand
TTTGTTCGGGGGCGTACTGGACCATCAGGGGACAATCGATAGCGTCACCGATCCTAGCGACATGTCGAATCACGTCATCTTGACCCGGCCCGAGGAAGTGCGGCGGAAGGAGCATCAGGCCGTCCGCGCCGGCGTCGGTGGCGAAGGCCGCGAACTCCGTCGCCTTCGTCGTCGCGTGATCGGTAACCGACACAACGAGATCCGTTGATGTATCTTCACAGACCGATGCAGCGGTTTCGACGATCGCCCGGCGTTCGGCCCGATCGAGCTTGTAGAACTCCCCGACCAGCCCGAACAGGATCACGCCATCAATCCCCCATTCGATCTGGGTTCGAACGAGCTGTTCCAGGCTGTCGTGATCAACGCTCCCGTCGTTCCTGAACGGAGTCGAAACCACTGTTTGGACGCCCGCGAACGGATGAGGCATGCCACGGATCGTTCCGGTGTGCCGATAAATATTCCGTCGGTCGAGTAGAGTCTCGATCGAAAGGATCGCCCTTGAGAACCCCGACGAGTGTGAATCGAAGTCGTGGGTCGTTCCCGTTGTACGTGCTGAGGGGCTCTTGTTCCTCGGGCTCGCGTGGCGAGGAGGCATTTCGTACTCCACATTCAGACAACTCCTCGGGAATATGGTACTCTGCCCCCGACGCCAATTCGGCTCAGCAAGAAGCCACGGCCGGCAACGGTTGGCTAGATCTCTTCACCCTAAGCTAACCGATTTTACGGCCGAGAGACGCTCAAACTGTTCGTCTGAAAGCGACACGTCTGCGGCGCCGAGATTCTCCTCCAACTGTTCGACTGTGCTTGCACCGACAATGGGGGCTGTGATGTCCGGATGGTGCAGTTGCCACGCGAGGGCGACCTGCGCCAACGTCGCGTCCACCTCCCGGGCAACCCCACGAAGCGCGTCGAGTGCGTCAAAGTTCTCATCTGTCAGGTACCGCTCGGCGAACCGCGTATCCTCAGCTGCAGTTGAATCCGCGTGGCCGTCGTCACCGCGCTCGTACTTCCCGGTCAAGAAACCCCATGCGAGCGGGCTCCACGTCACCGCGCCAAGATCGTAGCTACGACACATCGGCAGGTAGTTCGCGTCGATAGCCCGATCCACGAGGCTGTACCGCGGCTGAGTGACCGTGAAGGGCTCGTATCCTTCGCGGCGAGCAATCTCGTTCGCCTTGACGATTTTCCAAGCATCAGGCTTCCCCGACGAGATACCGAGGTAATTCACCTTGCCAGACTCGACCAGTCCGTTCAGGGTTCGCATGAACTCCTCTGCGGGAGTATCGTCGTCCCACCGGTGACAGTACAGCAAGTCGATATAGTCCGTCCCCAGTCTGTCGAGGCAAATATCGATCTGTCGACGGAGATGCCGCCGATTGAGTCCCTGCGAGTTCGGATCACCTGGTCGGCGAGGTCGGTGAATTTTCGTGGCGACGACGTAGTCCGCTCGCTCACGGTCTGCGAGCCAATTCCCGATCCATGCCTCTGCTCGACCGTCACCGTACTTGTCGGCAGTATCGATGAAATTCCCGCCGGCATCGGCGTAGGCGTCGAGGAGTTCGTAGGCGCGCTCTTCGACCGTCTCGACAGTCCCCTCCGCGTCATATCGTTCTTCGCCGTCTACCAATCGGCGACCGAACCGCCATGTCCCGAAAGAGAGTTCACTCACTTTGAGTCCCGTACTGCCGAGTGCGACATTATCGATAGACATACCTCTGCCTTACCCCCCATCAGTTTAAATCTAGGCCGCAACCAGAAATCTTACTCACAACATCAACTTCGACTCTGTGAGATTCGCGTCCTCTAGTCAACACGATCCAGTGACAGCCACGGGTAGTAGTGTCGCGTAACTGGTTAG
>CAYQWI010000475.1:0-1863 GCA_964421165.1 uncultured Natronomonas sp. | reverse complement strand
AACTCCCGTTGAGCCATGTCAACGGCTCACGATTCATTTGCATCATTAACCGTGTAAAAGCGGTCGCTGGACCGTTCGTGGATCTTTATGAGTGGGGGAGCCGTGCTGTGAGTATCGGGTCAATCTGATCCGGGCACACGATATGACCGTACTCGTCTTGGGCGACTGTCTCACTCGAGCCGGACCGTTGGAAGGGACCGACGACGAGCGCGTACTGCTGATCGAGGCGCGCGAGTTCGCTCGCCGGAAGCCGTACCACCCGCACAAACTGACGCTCGTTTTCGGCGCGATGCGGCATTTCAGGGACGGGCTCGAACATGAGGGCTACACGGTCGAGTACCGGCAGACGGAAACGTTCGAGGAAGGGTTCGAGCGACACTTCGACACGTATCCGAGGGATCACATCCTCACGACACGACGCTCGGCCCACGGGGCGACCGACCGACTCCGGACGTTGATCGACTCACACGGCGGGACCGTCGAGTTTTGTCCCGACCCGCGGTTTCTCTGTTCATCGGAGACGTTCGATACGTGGTCCGACGGTGGACCGCCGTATCGTCACGAGGCGTTCTATCGACACATGCGCCGCGAAACCGGCTATCTGATGGCCGACGGCGAACCGGTCGGCGGCGAATGGAACTTCGACGACGAGAACCGCGAGTTTCCGGGGGCGGAGTACCGACCGCCGGATCCACCGCGGTTCGAACCGGACGAACTGACCGAGACGACGGCCAAATGGGTCGACTCGGAGTTCGGCGGGGACAGTTACGACGAACCGCCGTACGGTACCGACTGGGCCGACCCCGAACCGTTCTTTTGGCCGGTGACGAGGGCGCAGGCACTCACCGCGCTCGATCGGTTTATCGAGGACCGGCTACCCGTCTTCGGCCCGTATCAGGACGCGATGTTGGAGGGCGAATGGGCGATGAACCACGCGCTTTTGTCCTCGAGTCTCAACGTCGGACTGCTCCGTCCGGCGGAAGTGATCGAGGCCGCGATAGAGGCCCACGACGCCGACGAGGCCCCCATCGAAAGCGTCGAGGGTTTCGTCCGGCAGATCCTCGGCTGGCGGGAGTTCCTCCGACACGCCTACCGCCGTGAGCCGGGAATGGCGTCGGCGAACAACCTCGGGGCGACGGAGCCGCTCCCGGAGCTGTTTTGGACCGGCGAGACGGATATGGTCTGTCTCTCCGAGACCGTCGACGGCGTTCGCAAGCGGGGGTATTCCCATCACATCCAGCGGCTGATGGTCCTCGGCAACTTCGCGACGATCTACGGGGTCGAACCGAAAGGGCTCAACGAGTGGTTTCACGCCGGATACGTCGACGCGTACCACTGGGTCACGACGCCGAACGTCGTCGGGATGGGGACGTTCGGTACCGATTCGGTTTCGACGAAGCCGTACGTCTCCTCGGCGAACTACGTCGACAAGATGAGCGATTACTGTTCCGGTTGTCCGTACTACAAGACGAAAACGACGGGCGAGGGCGCCTGCCCGTTCAACGCCCTCTACTGGGATTTCCTGGACCGAAACGAGGACGAACTCGGCTCGAACCACCGGATGGGGCTGGTCTACTCGCACTTGGCGAACAAAAGCGACGACGAGCGGGAGGCGATACGCAAGCGGGCGGCAGAGATACGGTCGATGGCGGATGCGGGCGAACTATAACGGTCCGGAAGGCGCGGAACGGTCCGTTCGTTTTTATACGTCACTCTCCAAACCACGCGTGTGGTCTACATCACCGAGGGGCTCTTGACCGCGTTGCTCGAACTCGCGGCGGATCGGGACCCGAGTTCGGTCACCGTCTCGCTGACGGTGACCCCCGCGTCGGAGCTGGACGCCGACCTACCGCCCGATCGGGC
>CAYQWI010000474.1:0-1864 GCA_964421165.1 uncultured Natronomonas sp. | reverse complement strand
ATCTCTCCGAATCGTGGGACGAAGAGCGCGCACAGTTCAACGACCAGGACGAATCGAATCAGCTCATCGAGGACCTCGAGATCGTCAGCAACGTCACTCGGGAGGATTTCCATATGCGCCCGGAGGAGTCGGGGGCGACGATCATGGGGCCGCTGTATCTCCGCGAACAAACCCGACGCGGCGAACGAGAAATCCACTGTCAAGAGGATGTCGGCGAAGGGGGCTATCAGATCCCGAACAACCCGGACACGATCGAGTTTTTGGATCACGACGCCGATTTCGTCCTGTGTGTTGAGACCGGCGGAATGCGCGATCGTCTCGTCGAAAACGGCTTCGACGAGGAGTACAACGTCATCGTCGTCCACCTGAAGGGCCAACCGGCGCGAGCGACTCGTCGGATTACGAAACGCCTTCACGACGAGCTCGAGCTGCCGGTGGTCGTCTTCTGTGACGGCGACCCGTGGTCGTACCGGATCTACGCGTCGGTTTCGTACGGATCGATCAAATCCGCACACCTCTCGGAGTATCTGGCGACTCCGGCGGCCGAGTACGTCGGTATTCAACCAGTCGATATCGTCAACTACGATCTCCCGACGGATCCGCTCAGCGACTCCGATATCAACGCCCTGGAGAGCGAACTGGACGATCCTCGGTTCCAAGACGAGTACTGGACCGAACAGATACAACTCCAACTCGACATCGGAAAGAAGGCAGAACAGCAGGCGCTCGCCTCGCGCGGGCTGGATTTCGTGACCGAGACGTATCTTCCCGAGCGCCTCAGCGAGATGGACGTCATCTAGAGGTCGAGTACATCCGGAACTCCGGCGAGCGAATCGACGACGTAATCCGGTCGGGTATCGCTCCTGTCGAGATCGGCTTCAGTCGTGACTCCACTTTTAACGAGGACGGTGGTCATTCCGGCTCGCTTTCCGAGTTCGATGTCGGTGTTCAACCGATCGCCGACGACAAAGCAACGATCTGCCGGGAGTTCCAACGCGTCGAGCGCGGCTCGCTGTGCCTCTGCAGATGGCTTTCCGAGTATCTTGTCGGGCTCGCGGTCGGCGGTGCCGCTGACAGCGTTGATGATCGCTCCGGAGCCGGGGATCATCCCGTCTGCGGCCGGGACTAATCGATCCGGGTCGGTTCCGTAAAATGTCGCTCCTGCGTCGAGTCCACGGTAGCCTGCGAGCATGTCACCGTAGTTGAAATTCCTGCTCCAGGAGGCGACGACCACGCTCGCGTCGGTCGCGTCGGCGACGAGATCCACGCCGGCCGAATCGAACTGCTCTTCGAGCCCCGAATCCCCAATGAGGAATATCGAATCCGCCGGGTGACACTCCGAGAGGTATCGCGTCGTCACGGTTCCTGCGGAGAGTACCTCGTTCGGAGTTGCGTCGATTCCAAGCCGACTGAGTCGGTCGGCGTATTCTTCCCGTGATTTCGTCGGATTGTTGGAAAAAAACAGCGTTCGAACGCCAGCGGTTCGAAGCCGTTCGATCGCTTCGGCCGCCCCCGGAAGAGCGCTATCGCCGCGATAGACGGTCCCGTCTAGATCCAGTACCGCGCCTTCATACTCCATGCTCGATCTACGAACTGAACGGTGTTAAGCTCCCGTTTCCGATCCGACAGAGCGCGCGTCACCCATCCTCGAACACGAAACCGTCAATCACGCGCCGCCCGCCGTCCGGGTCGTCGTCTTCGTATTTATACACCGCGTCGTCGGCTTCATCGACAGTCGCGTTGTGGGAGCCGTCACAGAGGGCCCCCTTCGAGGAAAGCCCGCATCGACAGATGTAGAGCTGTCCGTCCTCACCGAGATCGTCGGCGTCGAACACTTCGGGTCCGCGTGCGTCGTGTCTGACCT
>CAYQWI010000473.1:0-1866 GCA_964421165.1 uncultured Natronomonas sp. | reverse complement strand
GCCCAGAACCGAAGTCTGAGAAGCACTTCGTTATCCCCAAATTCACGAATAAGGCAGGTCGGTGCCGCCGGATATCTCGCGCTGCCGATCCGGATGTCCGGACCGCCTTTGATTACACTGTCGACGGCCCGTGCGGCGGCCTCCATCTGTTCTCTCGCTTTCGCGATGTCGCTTTCGTAGGTCACGCCGACATCGATTGTCAGCCGAATACGAGCGTCTTCGGCCGAGTAGTTGATCACGTCGCGTTCGCGCATCGTCCCGTTCGGCAGGACGATAAACGTGTTATCGAGCGTGAAGATCTTCGTATAAACGAGCGTGATATCCTCGATGAACCCTTTCGTATCCGTGTCCTCCAACTCGATCATGTCACCGATCTCGTAGGGTTGCTCCGAGAGGATGAACACGCCGCTGATTATGTTGCCGATGATCGGTGCGAGGATGATCCCCGCAACGGCGGAGAAGACACCGACGGAAAGCGCGATGTTCCCGAACCCGAGACCGAAAAAGCTCAACGCGGTCAGCACCGCGGTGAGCACGATGAGAAACTGGATGCCCCGAAGGATCGTCTGGGTCACCGACGGTCGCTTGAACCGACGCGCGATCCGTCGGCCGAACACCTGCCGTGCGAGCCGCGAAATGTAGTACGCGACGGCGATGATAACGATAGCGGCAACGAGTCGATATAAAAAGACCGGAACGTATTCCGGAAACCACTCCGGCGGGACGAGACCGCCTCGTCCTCCATCAATCGCCGGCGTTTCCGTCTGCAACGGCAGCCAGTCCATACCACTACGTCAGGGGGCGAGCGAAAAAGCGTTCCCCCAATGATCCGATCTCACGAACCGCTGTTTCACCGCGACGGCACGCCGAGTAGACACCCCATTCCGATGGTAGGCAGTCTGATACCGATGGACCGTCCCGGTATTATAAGGGAACGTGTGCCGGGAATGAGCTATGGACTCACAACAGCCCCCCTCGTTCGACGTCCGCCTCGACGATCCGACCGAAACGCTCGTTATCGGTACCGCGGAGTACGGCCTCGCCGGCCTGACGGCGACGGATTATCTCACGAAACAGCTCGAACTCGAAGAAGCGGGACACATCAGGGTCGACGGCCTCCCGGCCATCACGCCGTTCGACAACGGAACGCCCAGACGGCACACGCGGCTCTTTTCGAGATCGGACCTCGATCTAACGGTTCTCGTCGGCGAGCTGCCGATCCCGCCGTTCGCCGCGGCATCGTTCGCCGACGCGATCGCCGACCACGCGGCGGAGTACGGAACCGAAGAGATCGTTATCCTCTCTGGCGTGCCGTTCCCGCACGGGCCGGACGATCACCGCCCCTTTTACATCGCGACCGAGTCGTATCGCGAGTCCCGACTGGAGGGGATCGACGCCGTCTCACCGATGGCAGGTGGCTTCCTCGAAGGGATCAACGCCGAACTGATGGATCGCGCTCTCGATGGATCGATTCCGGTCTGTGTGTTGACGACGCCGGTGCACGCGCTGGCTCCCGATATAGAGGCCGCCCTCCGACTGTTAGAAATTACGGACCAGATATACGGATTCGATCTGGATACCGAACCGCTGGAGGCGTTCGCCGAGAACATCTCACAGCAGTACGAAAAGCTCGCCGCCCGCCTCGAAACCGAGCGCAAAGAACACGTCGCCGACGATCGGATGTACATGTAACTCGCCTTGGTTTTATCATCGATCTCGGACATCCGTGGCCTTGGCTCACCGATAACGTCAGAAAGATGGTTTTGCGAGGGAAGGCCGCTCCGAGTGCGGTCTTCCGCATCACGGGAGTGATCCCGGCGATGCGAGGGGAGGGATTTGAACCCACGGACCTCTACAGGAGCGGAT
>CAYQWI010000472.1:0-1873 GCA_964421165.1 uncultured Natronomonas sp. | reverse complement strand
GTTCGTGCTCCTGGCGATCCCGTTCTTCTTACTCGCCGGCGAACTGATGAACCAATCGGACATCACCCAGAAACTCATCAACGTCGCGAACCTCACTGTCGGCCGGCTTCGAGGAGGTCTCGCACAGGCGAACGTCGTCGCGAGTCTGCTGTTCTCGGGGCTGACGGGAGCGGCGGTCGCCGACGTCGCGGCGCTGGGATCGATCTTCGTGCCGTCGATGGCCGAGGAGGGTTACGACCGCGACTTCAGCGCGGCGGTCACGGCGGCCTCCTCGCTCGTCGGTCCGATTATCCCACCGAGCATTATCATCGTCATCTACGGCGCGGTGACCCAGACGTCGATCGGAGCCCTGTTCGCGGCGGCGCTGATCCCGGGATTACTGCTCGGTTTCTCGATCATGATCACCATCGGATTCATGGCGATCCGATGGGATCTCCCGCGATACGATGCCGATGTCGAGATGAGAGAGTATCCGGCCCTTCTCGGCCACTCGATCCTGGCGTTGACGATGCCCGGAATCATCCTGATCGGGATCACGGGCGGATACATGACGCCGACGGAGGCCGCAGCAGTCGCCTCCGCGTACGCGTTTTTCCTCGGCACGGTCGTCTACCGCTCGCTCAGCTACGATAAGTTACAGGACGCTCTGTCGCTGACTCTCGAACGGACGGCCCAGCTGTATCTAATCATCGGCTTCGCGATGATCCTCACGTGGGTTATCGCCCGTGAGGGGATCACCCGCGACCTCGCCGCAGCCGTCGCTGGATTGGGATTCGGCCCGCTCGGGTTCATGCTCCTGATCTCGTTGATCCTTCTGTTCGTCGGAACGTGGCTCGAGATCGGTGCCGCGACGATTATGCTCGCTCCGACGATCCACGAGATGGCGATGATTCTCGACATTCCGGAGTACCAGTTCGGGATCATGTTCATCGTGACACTGAACTTCGGACTGATCACCCCGCCGGTCGGCATCTGTCTGTTCGCCGCGTCAAGCGTCTCTCGGGTACCCGTCTGGCCGATCGCGAGGAAGATCGTCCCGTTCTTCGTCATCGATATCATCGTCCTCTTACTGTTGATCAACATTCCGGAGTTGACGATGTGGGTCCCGAGAATGCTGGGCTACTAACCCGTCTCGATTTTTCGGTTTTCTACTCGCTTACCGCACGCCCGCGGGCGGAGCATCCACGTGATCGAAATGCACAGGTGTCTTCGTTCCTACTCGATTGATATGCCAACAGAGGATGCAGGCTCGGAGGCGTACGATTTCTTGCACGACTTACTCGATCCGGATCAGATCGCGCTCGAAGAGAGCGTTCGATCGCAGTTCGCATCGGACGCGAGTCCCCACGCCGAACACCTGCCGGACGCCGTCGTGTGGCCACACGAGACGAGCGAGGTGTCCGCCGTGCTGGCGGCGGCCAACGAACGCGAGATCCCGGTGACGCCGTGGAGCGGTGGCTCGGGACTCGAAGGAAACGCGATCCCGACCGAAGGCGGGATCGTGTTGAACACCTACGAGATGGAGGGAATCACCGTCCGCGAAGACGACTTACAGGCCGTCGTCGGACCGGGCGTCGTCTACGACGATCTGAACGAGCACCTCGCTCGGTACGGACTTCGGTTCCCGCCGGGGATCTCGGCCGGCGATGTCGCCACGATTGGCGGGATGATCGCCAACAACGCCAGCGGAATCAACGCGGTCGGATACGGCGAAACCCGCGATCACGTGCTTCGATTGGAGATCGTTCTGCCCGACGGACGGGTGATCGAGTGCGGACGAGACGTGATCAAAACCTCCGCCGGATACAGCCTCAAGGATCTGTTCGTCGGTAGCGAGGGGACGCTCGGCGTCGTCACGGAGGCGACGCTGTCG
>CAYQWI010000471.1:0-1877 GCA_964421165.1 uncultured Natronomonas sp. | reverse complement strand
CGAATTAGGTCGTCGTGTGCCACTCCGTCCCGTAGATACCGACACGCTGGAGGACGTCTGTGAGTCGATCGCTCGGAAGAACTACGGATTTATCTATGTAACGGACAACAAAAGCGAGATCAAATCCGCATACGAGGGCGCCGATACGAGTCTGTTGAAAGCCGACGAGTTATCGACGAGTGACATTCGGAAAGGTCTCAGCGAAATCGCGGCTGACGATCTGACCGATTTCGATCAGATCCGGGACGGTGTCTTCTACATCGATCAGTTCGGGGCGGTGGGGAACGAGGAGATCACGAACGAGCTGACGATGCTTTTCAGCCAACAGCTCGTCGTGACGGGCGAAAGACTCCGGTCGGTCTTTTCGCTCGCCATCGACGATCTGGGATTTTTTGTCGACGAGCTCGAATCGCGAGGGTATCTGCGCCGGATTCGGGCCGGACAGAACGACTACTACACGCTCGGGCCGAAGCTGAAGGAGGGTGCCGGGGACGTCGGGTTGGACACACAGCTCGCGGGAGAGGCGGTCAACGGAAAGATATCCCACAGCGAACTCGAGAGCGTGATCGACGTCTCGGCGACGACGGACGTGATCCGGTATCTCGAAAAGGAGGACCTGATTATCGATCTCGACGGCGAGTACCTGGTGCAGTCGCTTCTGGACGAGTACGGTCAGTATCTGGCCGACGAGATCGGGAACGCCGTCGAATCCGAGTTCGAGACGGCGACGTACGTCCTCGAGGAGACGGAGTTCGAACAGGTCATCAAAAACGAAATCGGCGACCGGTTCGACGTTCTCTCCCGTGCGCGTGAGATCGAACGCGAGATCCTCGAGAGCACGAGGGCGTCGCTTCGGGACCGCCTCGGCATCGAGACCGATCGTTCGATCGCCGTTCGATCCGAAGAGTTCGAACAGCATGTTCAGGCCGAGGCGCGCCGGATACTGGAAGACGTCAAGGCCGAAGTAGACACCGAACCGGGGAAACTCGACGGTTGGGTCGAGGCCGGCGAGGAGCATTTCGAGGAGATCCGCGTCAGCAACACCACCGCCGTCAACGAGTACATCCGAAGCGAGATCGAAACACAGTACAGAGAGACAGTCAACGAGGAGGAGTTCGGCGGTCTGGCGCTTTGATCGAGTTCGAACCGAACGAACCAAAGAACGATACAGTTCGACGGCGTATCCGTTGATAACAGAACATGGCAAGAAAGTATAATTTCGAGGAGATCGAGAGCAGCGACGACGACTACGTGATCGCGACGCCGATCAACGAGAACAACGATCCCGTTCGGCTGAAAAAGGACTGGGTGACGGGGGACGACGTCGAGGGGGAGTGGGAGCGGGCGATCGGGGCGTTGATCAAATCTGACTTGCTCGGCTCGATGGAGCTCAAAGACGGTAACGGTCGGCTCGAGCGCAGGCGGGCGGTCGAGACGCTATCGCGAATCGAGGACGACGGCGGGCCGATCGTGACGAGCGAAGACCAGGCCGAGGCGCTGATCGAGTATTTCGATCGGGAGGGGATCGTCGAGTTGGACGGCGGAGACGTCCTGCTCTTGCGGAACCCCGACGACGTCGAGGAGATGAACGGGCGGATGATCCTCAACTGGGCAGCGGGGATCGACGCCTGCGTCGAGAAGATCTCCGAAACGAGAGAGCGCGTCAAGAGCGCGAAGAACAAGCTCCAAGACCGAATGGAGGAGATCGACCAAAACCCCGGAGAGATCGATCGAAAACTCGAGGAGACGGCACAGGAGCTACAGAGCCTCGGGAACACACAGGGGGTGCCACAGAACCCCAAAGAGGAGCTCACCGAGCAGGAGTACTCGAAATACAAACGTCTGGAGCGCAATCTCATCTACCACAAGAAGATGCA
>CAYQWI010000470.1:0-1877 GCA_964421165.1 uncultured Natronomonas sp. | reverse complement strand
CGCTCCTCCGTCGAATACCCAACACTGTCTTCCAACCACCATGTGCTAAAAAATAATGGGAATGCCAATACGTATGTTTGAATACTCCTCCGTATAGTTTGCATTCAAAGCAAATTACTTATGATCGAGTGACATAGGCGGATCACGAACGTATGCAATCGCAATCCAAACGCGCCAGTGTGCAATCTCATCTCACTGTGGCTACAATCGTCTCCGATATGGTTCGATCCACGCTCGGTCCGAAGGGGATGGACAAGATGGTGGTTCGGAAGACGGGAACTCCCGTCGTTTCGGGGGATCCGAACGTCATTCTCGACGAACTGGAGATCACGAACCCGGTGTACGAAATCATACAGGGTCACCTCACGGACGGCACAGAGGCCGTAGACATGACGACGCGAATCGTCCTGTTGGGGGAGTTGATATCGAAGGCGAGTGATCTCGCCGAACAGGGACTCCATCCGACCACGATCGTAGAGGGGTACGATCGCGCGGCTCGACAGACCGACGATATTTTAGAAGAACTTTCTGTCGAAAAAGAGGTCGATCGTGACCTGTTGGAAGAGGTGGTGTCGACGCGGCTTCGGACGATGTCGTTGCTCAATAACGAGCGTGAGATTACGAGCCTCATTTTGGATCTGATCGAGACCGATCGGGAGGGTATCGGAGAGTCTACTGATATACATGAGATCGTCGGCGGTGATATGAGCGATTCGACGATCGTATCCGGCGCGTGTATCGAAAAGTGTCGTCCCGTAAACAGTACGAGAGTCTCGCTCCCGCTGGAGGATTGCTCTGTTTTGTTGACCGACGACGCCTTAGATCTGAGCGAGTTAAGCCGGGATTCGACAGTTCGAGTAACCGATGAAACCAGGGACAAATTCGAACACACCACGTCGAAGCGAAAGGAAGCGCTCGTCGAAACGATCGCTTCGACAGGCTGTGACGTCGTATTCTCCAGTAGCAGGGACAATGCCGACCACGAAGTCGTTCAGCAGTTTGCCGACCGCGGTATCGCGGTTTTCCACCAGATCGACGGCGATGTGATGGATAAGCTTGCGCGCGTAACCGGGGCGAACGAAAACGCCAGCATCGACGATGTCACCGGCGACGATCTCGGCTACGCCGATCGAGTCGGACGTCCCGGTATCGGATCCGAGAAGTACGTGTTCGTAGAGAACGACACGGCGGGTACCTTTCGAACGCTCGTCCTTCGAGGTGGTACCGAACAGGCAGTAAACTCCTACAAGCAGGCGATAACGGAGTGTTTGCACCTCGTCGACGACGTGCTAGAGACGGGGCGTGTCGTCCCGAACGGTGGGGCCCCAGAGATGTACGCTTCGATGAAGTTGCGACAGTGGGCTACCGGCCTCGACGATCGGACACAGCTCGTCGTAACATCGTACGCGGACGTGTTGGAATCGATCCCGAGAACACTCGCCGAAAACGCCGGTATGGATCCGACGAACGCGCTGGTGGAGATGCGAAACGAACACGACTCCGGGCGCACGTCCGTCGGGATCGACGGCTCGGCCGCACGACTCGTCGATACGTGCTCGGAGGGACTCATAGAGCCCGTCGATCCGAAGATCCGAAGCGTTATCTTGGCCACCGAGACTGCGAACTTTCTGCTGCGTATCGACGAGATACGTCCGATGAGCGACTCACCAGAGTCAAATAACGTCCATTAATAAGCACAATTCAGACTGATTTGTGTGGTAAATATGCCTACTATTACAAAGATTTATACAATTTGCTTCATAAGAGTGAATGTATATGGGAAATAGACAGCTAGACGGTGATGTCGCAGTCGTGACTGGTGCCGGCCGAAACATCGGGGAAGCGATCGCAAAGCGGTTCGCGGAAGAAGGCGCAAA
>CAYQWI010000469.1:0-1881 GCA_964421165.1 uncultured Natronomonas sp. | reverse complement strand
AACAGTCCGCCTACGATATCGAGATCAAAGCCCACGTCAACCAGATCGGCGATATCGAGGCCCCCGACGTCTCCTTCGAGGAGATGCTCGAACACACCGAGGAAAACGAGGTCCGATGCGCGCACCCCGAGACGGCCGAGCGGATGCTCGAACGGATCGACGAGTATCAGAACGCCGGCGACTCGATCGGCGGCTCGATCGCCTTCGAAGTCCGGGGCGTTCCCCGCGGCCTCGGCGCGCCACGGTTCGATTCGTTCCCCTCGCGGCTCGGACAGGCGATGTTCTCGATCCCCGCGACGACCCACGTCGAGTTCGGGCTCGGTGCCGACGCCCGAACTGTCACCGGGTCCGAGCGAAACGAGGACTGGACGTTCGACGACGGAGCCCACCCCGACACCGTCAGCGAGGAGGGCGATCCGGTCCCCGTCGGCAACGATCACGGCGGTCTCCAGGGCGGAATCACGACCGGGCAGCCGATCTGGGGAGAAGCGACGTGGCACGCGCCCACGTCGATCCCGAAAAAACAGCAGACGGCCGACTGGGAGACCGGCGAAATCGTCGACGACGCACAGGTCATCGGCCGCCACGACCCCGTCTTGCCGCCGCGAGGCGTTCCGGTCGTCGAGGCGATGTTGTACCTGATAGTCCTCGATTTCATGCTGTTGGGTGGCCGGATCAATCCGGATCGTATCGACGCGACGCCGGGCGAGTACGACACGGAGTACCATCCGTCGAATCCGCGGAACGAATAGTTCGAGAGATATCGGTGGTCGTCGGAAAATCTCGATGAGTCGTTCTCGGGGAAAGACTCGCGCGTTCGACCCACGAGGTAACGCTTATTTATCAGAGCGAGTATCACAAACGTGTGAGATATTATCGAACTGCGGCACCCGACAGCCGTCTGATCGTTCGCACCGACGGGCAGGGATACGACCTGACGTCCGCCCGTCCGGGAATCGACTCCTTCCGGGATCTCGCCGCGGCCGCGAGTCTCTCGAACCGGTCGCTGGCCGAACTCACCGAAGGATTGCTCGACGAGGCGGCGGACGTCGATATGGCGGAAGCCGAATCGGACCTCGCCCGACCGATCGTCCCCGAGGAGGTCTGGGCGGCCGGCGTCACCTACGAGATCAGCGAACAGGCCAGAGAGGAAGAAAGCGGCATGCCGGATATGTACCTCGACGTGTATCACTCCGAGCGACCGGAAGTGTTCTTCAAAGCGACGCCGAGTCGACTGGTCGGCCCCGGAGACGCGGTCGGCGTCCGAGAGGACTCCACGTGGGACGTGCCCGAACCGGAACTCGGGATCGTCTTACACCACGGCGAGGTCGTCGGATACACCATCGGTAACGACGTCAGCAGCCGATCGATCGAGGGGGCGAATCCGCTGTATCTCCCGCAGGCGAAGATTTACGACCGGGGCTGCTCGATCGGACCCTGCGTCGTCTCCGCCGACGCGGTCGATCCCCTCGATCTAACGATGTCGATGCGGATCGAGCGCGACGGCGAGACGATGTACGACGACCAAACGTCGACCTCCGAACTGGATCGGACGCTCGAGGAGCTGGTGGAGTGTTGTATTCAGTCCGACGCGGTCCCCGAGACGATGGTCCTTCTCACCGGCACGTCGCTCGTCCCCGAAGACGAGTTCACGCTCAAGCCGGGCGATCTCGTCGAGATCACGATCGACGGGATCGGAACGCTGACCAACGGCGTCGTTGAAGTCTGAGCGTCCACACTCGTTCGCCAGTTTCGGTTCATTTTTCGTCGGTGTCTCAACAGTGTCGCAAGTTATATTTCTCAGTGCGTGGAGGTGTTTGGTATGGCGGATCCACTCGTTTCACACACCGAACCGTATTCGGTGGAAAGTCCCGATAAGAT
>CAYQWI010000468.1:0-1895 GCA_964421165.1 uncultured Natronomonas sp. | reverse complement strand
CCTGCTCACGCTCGTTCTCGTCGTCGCGCTCCAGATCGCCGCGTTCGTCAAGGTCATCTCTCACTACCGGGAGACGGGTGAGTATCCCTCCGGGCTGAACTGATCCGGTCGGTGAACCTCTGACTTTCAGGCGATGATCCATCCGGCCACTACGACGTACCCGCCGACGAGCACCAACACGGTGGGGACGAGCCAGCGATCCAGCCAGTCGGGAATGCCGTCGGTGACGACCCGAGAGACGATCACGAACGCGGCGAGAAACACGACTCCGGCACCGATCAGGTAGACGACGATGATGAGGGTCAATTCGGAGGGCGAGAGGGCAGCGAAAAACGGAACGAAGACCGCGATGTTTTCGCCGCTGAGACCGAGTCCCGCGATGGTCACGACGCCGATGCGGCCGAGGGAGTTCGGCACGGCCGGTGACTCCTCGACCGTCGTTTCCGGCGGCTGGCGGAGCAGCCCCCACAGCCCCAAACCGAGGGGGATGACACCCAGCATGAACGTCCACTCCTGCAGGAGCTCGGCGGCCAAGATTGCTCCGACGACGGCCGCGATCAGTCCGACACAGAAGCCGACGTAGTGCCCGACGAGTACTTCCCAGAGACGGTAATCGTGGTCCGCACAAACCGCGCCGACGACGAGTAGCGTGTCGAGATGGGTTACGGCGAACAACCACACACCAACGATCAGAATCGATTCCACGAACGATCGACTCTGTCACGTCGAGATCGTATAGTGGTTTCTTTCCGCAAGTCTCGTGTGGGGGCACACTGTCTCCTGTCGGCGCTGCGTGTGCTCACGATTAGTTCGATGAGTTTTACGGGTCGCTCGATCGGGCTCTCGGGGCGTCGCTACTGAATGTAGCTCGGCTCCTCGGCGTCGCAGTTCTCCTCGTGTTGTGCCGCGTCGGTGCTATCGTCGAACAACAGTCCGCACTTTTCACACTCGTACCACGTCGCCCCGTCACGCTCTGTTGTCGCGACCATACACGACTGTGGGGTATGGCAACATATAACTATTCCCCGTCGTCCGAGCCGAAATTCGGCTGCGGTCGGCGGAACGGTAAAGCGGACGGCGAACGCATGTGCGCGTATGGCTCGGCAGGTCACGCTGACGGTGAAGGGTGCGGAAAAACGGGACGCGGGACGCGGCGTCGCCCGTCTGCCGGAATCCGCACGGCGCGCACTCGGCGTGTTGAGCGGTGATACTGTCGTGATCGAGGGTGAACGTCCCACCGTCGCGAAAGTGTGGCCGGCCGCCGGAGCCGACGGGATCGTCCGTATCGACGCCGAGACGCGTTCGAACGCCGCCGTCAACGTCGGCGAAACCGTCACCGTCGCCCCGATCTCGATCGAGGAAGCCGACCGCGTCGTCGTCGAAATCCCGGTGAGTGCCGATGACGAGTTACTCGATGCCATCGCGAACGATCTCCGCGATCGCCCGCTACGAGCCGGCGAGACGATCCGGATGGAACGCCCCGGCGTTCGGGCGACGGTCGCCGAAACGGCTCCGGACGGAACCGTTCGCGTTACGGGGAACACGACGGTTCACGTTCGCGAACGCCCCGACCAACAGTCCGCAGACTCCTCGCCGGCTCGGGCTCCGGATCGGACCGCTCCCGAACCGACACCGGAGGTGACGTACGAGGATATCGGCGGTCTCGACGAGGAACTCGAACAGGTCCGCGAGATGATCGAACTCCCGCTGTCGGAGCCGGAACTGTTCAGAAAGCTCGGTATCGATCCGCCGTCCGGCGTGCTGTTGTACGGGCCGCCGGGGACCGGAAAGACGCTCATGGCGAAGGCGGTCGCCAACGAGGTCGACGCTCACTTCGAGGTGATCGACGGTCCCGAGATCGTCTCGAAGTAAAAGGGCGAGTCCGAAGAGCGGCT
>CAYQWI010000467.1:0-1896 GCA_964421165.1 uncultured Natronomonas sp. | reverse complement strand
TCTGTGTCATCTGTCGTGCGACAGTTCCGCTCGGCGGTTAATAAAGATAAGTCCCGGCGAAAATAGATGAACAGTGGTAACCGTATCTCCCGAGAACTGAAACGAAAGGTTATACGTGGCCGATATCCAACATCGGACGAATGGAAACGCGGAACCGACAGGTAGAGGTTCACCGGATCGAATTCGACGTCGAGTGGCCGCCGGGCCACGTCGCGTGTTATCTGATCGACGGTCCCGAACCGATCCTCGTCGACGCGGGAGCCCCCGACCGGACGGACGCTCTTCAGTCTGCGCTTTCCGATCACGGTTACTCGCCGGCGGATATCGAGCACGTGTTGATCACGCATCCGCACGCGGACCACATCGGAGAGGTTCTGACGGTGCTCGAAGCCGGAGATCCGACCGTTTACGCACCGTCCGGTAGTCGGGAGCGTCTCCGACAGGACTCGGACGGATTACGAACCCGCGTTCGCCGTAACTGTCTCGCTGCAGGCGTCTCCGAAGAGCGGACCGAAGCGGCCTCGAAAAGAGCCGTCCGATCGCTCGAACGGAACGCTGAACTCCTGCCGCCGGACCGTGTCGACGTGTGGATGGAACCGAACCGAACGGAGACGATATGCGGGCTTGAGATCGACCCGATCTTTCTTCCGGGACATCAAGCGGACCACTTCAGTTACCGGATCGAATACGACGCCGACCGCGCTCTCTTCGCCGGCGATATGGGTATTCAACCGTTCCGGCCGATCCTCATTCACGACGGGCTAGACGACGGGTACAGGGACGCTTTCGACGCCTTTTATACGTCGATCGAACGGATGGAGACGCTCGATATCGACCGCGTGTATCCCGGACACGGACCAGTTCACGATGAACTCGAGGATGTCGTCGAGCGCGATCGAAACAGCCTCGACGACCGGCTCGATCGTGTAGTTGCGCTCGTATCGAACGGATGTGGAACGGCTCCCGAAATCGCCTCGGAACTCGCCGGCGGCCACGATGTCGATTACATCCTTCCGGAGACGATGAGTGCGCTCGCGTATCTCGACGCCACCGGACGAGTGGAGAGCCAACGGATCGACGGAGTCAGACGCTACGAACTATGACAACCTATCAAGCAGTCCTTTGGGACATCGGCGGCGTCATCGTCGAGCTCCGATCGATCAGGGACGGATACGCGACGTTCGTCGACGAACTCGCGACCGAGTACGACCTCGACGCCGACGAGCCGCTCGAACGGTGGAAATCGACGCTCGGTGATCATTTCAAAGGGCGGGAGGGATCACAGTACCGTCTCGCTCGCGAGGGCTACGCGAAAGCCACGGCGGATCTCTTCGACGGCGACCCGCCGGCC
The DNA here is from genome assembly GCA_964421165.1 of uncultured Natronomonas sp. Classification (GTDB taxonomy): domain Archaea; phylum Halobacteriota; class Halobacteria; order Halobacteriales; family Haloarculaceae; genus Natronomonas. The sequence goes on along the minus strand of CAYQWI010000467.1, from coordinate 545 downwards.
GATTGGTCCGACCGGCTCGAAGTGGCGCTCGAAGCGTCACTTCGCCCCGAGGATGGAGCCGTCGAAACGATCGCGGCGCTATCCGGCGCTGGGTTCGACTTGGCGATCGTCTCAGACGTCGATACGCCGGAAGGAAATCGGATGCTCGAGACGCTCGGCGTTCGCGAGTACTTCGATCACGTGACGACATCGGAGGCGATCGGCCACACGAAACCGGACGAGCGGATGTTCCGGGACGCCCTCGATGCGCTCGACGTCGACCCCGGGGACGCGATCGTGGTCGGCGATCGTCACAGCCACGATATCGTCGGCGCGGCCGCGCTCGGAATCGACGCCGTCGGATACGGAGAAGACGCACGAGGACCGGAGACGGACTACGAGATCGACGATCTTCGCGAGCTGTTAGCGATCGTCGGGGTCGATGAAGCGAGACGGTGATGGCGGCGGTGTTCGCGGGGGGACACACAGCCGGCTCCGACGGCGGCCACAACTGCAACGAGCACAGTTACCGGGAGGGACGCCCTCGTCGAAGTTCATACGTCCCG
>CAYQWI010000466.1:361-1902 GCA_964421165.1 uncultured Natronomonas sp. | reverse complement strand
CGGCGAAGCGCTTGAAGATCTCCATCGACAGCAGCGACTCGATGGTCGGCGCGATGGCGGCCTGGAACGCAGCGAACGGAATGACGAGCCCCCCCACGAGAAGGATGTTTCGGACCCGCTCGCGTCGGGAACCCTCCATCTCCGCGAGGACGACGGCGAGCGTCGCGCTCCCGCCGAAGATCAACAGGCCGACCTCGACCATGCCGAGCAGCGAGGAGACGGCACCGGCGAGGACGAGCGCGGCGAAGATGCCGTCCAAAAGCGGCAGCGCCATCACCGTCGCGAGAAGGCGGGTGCCTTCACCGACGCGACGCTCTAAGCGAAGTGCGACCGGGTGTCGGGACGTGCTCATCCCTCAGAGTGAGGGTCCCTCACCGTAGGATCGGTGATAGCGATGGCGATACCCTCCGGAACGGCGGTTTCCGAATCCGAATCCGAACCGTTTGAGGGTGTTCTCCGTTTTCCGCATCGCAAATGTAAATGTGGTGCCGGTGGTGAGTCGCTGCTCGCCGGCGATACGCTGTGCGATGGGACGTACGGAGTCCATACGGTATTATCTATCCGTTCGGCGTATAAATGTTGTGTGAGCCTCGTCCGCATACGATCGACGATCGACTATTTCGAAGGCGTATCGGTTGATATATCTCTGTTAAAATCCGCGGCGAACAGTCAAACAACCGATTCTGTAAACGACTGCACATCTCTGATCAATGCTGGGGACGATCGTCCATCGGATCGCGTTCGAACGGGCCGAGACCCGACGCGTGGTGCTCGACCTCAGGTGTGGGTCACATCTTGAGTCGTATGCACATGGGATCGGTGCTCTCGCAACGTTTTTGGGCCGCGGAATCGGACCGTTTACATGGCGAGCGACGAACCCTTTTCAGCAAAACTCCAAGTGCCCGAGGCGCTGACGTTTGACGACGTGTTGCTTCGGCCCAAAGAGAGTCGAATCGAACCCGACGACGCGGATATGACGACCCGGGTTTCCACGAATGTAACGGTGAATCTCCCCGTCCTTTCGGCGGCGATGGATACGGTTACCGAGGCGGAACTGGCGATCGAGATGGCCCGGCAGGGCGGTCTCGGCGTTCTCCACCGGAATATGACCGTCGAGGAAACGGCCGAACAGGTCGAGAAGATAAAGCGCGCGGACGAACTCATCATTCGCGATGTCGTGACCGCCTCGCCGGAGCAGACGGTCCGCGAAGTGGACGCGATGATGGAGCGCGAGGGCGTCTCCGGTGCGCCGGTTGTCGACGAGGATAACACCGTCCTCGGCATCATCTCCGGAACGGACATCCGCCCGTATCTCGAGGTCGGCGAGTTCGACGAAGTTCGGGAAGCGATGACCAACGAAGTCGTCACTGCCGGCGAGGGCGTCACCCCCCGAGAGGCTCTCGAACTGATGTACGAGCACAAAATCGAGCGAGTCCCGATCGTCGACGGGGAGGATCGGCTGACCGGACTCATCACGATGGCGGGTGTGCTCGCACGTCGGGAATACGACAACGCTGCCCGCGACAGCGAGGGCGCGTTGC
>CAYQWI010000466.1:0-351 GCA_964421165.1 uncultured Natronomonas sp. | reverse complement strand
GTCGGGCCGTACGAAGCCGCTCGAGCGACAGCGGCCGATACCGCCGGTGCAGATGTCGTCTTTATCGAGTGTGCCCCCGCCCACAACCTGAACGTCATCGATTCAGCGAGAGAGATCAAAACTGAGATCGACGCCGACGTTGTCGTCGGTAACGTCGGTACCCGCGAGGCAGCCGAGGCGATCGTCGACTTCGCCGACGGAATCAAAGTCGGGATCGGCCCCGGCTCGATCTGTACGACCCGCATCGTCTCCGGATCCGGTATGCCACAGATCACGGCCGTCTCCGAAGTCGCGGATGTCGCGTCTCGACACGACGTTCCCGTCATCGCCGATGGCGGCATTCGGTACTCC
>CAYQWI010000465.1:0-1909 GCA_964421165.1 uncultured Natronomonas sp. | reverse complement strand
TCATTCGCTCTCTTCGCTCGTTAGCACCGACGATCCGCGCCTCTCCCGCGACGATTTCCGGGAAATCCCTTCGACAGACGGCGGCGGACGGATCGTCCTCGTCGGCGTCGTCCACGAACATCCGGCAAGCGTTTTCCGGGTGAGACAAACCGTGAGGGCCATCGACCCCGATATCGTCGCGTTGGAGCTTCCATCGCTCGCGCTGCCGCTTTTCGAACGGTATGCCCGAGCGCACGATGGCGGGACGGAGCGAGCGCGCGCCGAGTCAGACGAAAGCGGAGCCGACGGGGATAGCCCGGCTCCCCCCGGCGGCGAGATGAGCGCGGCGATCGGTGCGGCGCGCGACGCTCGGGTCGTCGGTATCGATCTTCCGAACGTACGGTACGGCGGGGCGGTGATCGACGCCGTTCAGGAGGAATCGCTCTCGGTCCGCGGTGTGCGCCGCGCGACCCGTGCGTTCGGAGCGCAGTTTTTACACGCGGTCCACTGCCGAATCGCCTACTACGCATCCCGGGTCGGCATAACACTCGACCCACAGGTCGATTCGGGCGAATACGATAGCACGCCGTCCACTTCACCCAAAACCCAGGCGACCGAGGAAGCTAAACTCGTCGGCGCAGGAACTGCCCTGTTGCGCGCGTTCAACCGTCCCCCCGCGCTCCGGACGTTCGACAGTGCCAGGGAAGCAGCGATGGCCGACGCGCTCTCGGATCTCCGGACGGACGGGTCCGTGGTCGCCGTCGTCGGACACGCACACTTGAACGCGATTACCGAGACACTCGAAGCAGATTCACTCAGCGAGTAAGCCGGATGAAAAATCAGTAAGGGCGGGTCATAAATCGGACGGTGAACCCGCCGAACGGAAACGCGCTCTATAACAATATCTCCGCTCGGGGGAGAGGTCCGTACGGGCACTGCCCGTGTGAAACAATGGTTAGAACATTCGAAGAAAGCGATAAGGGGCGAGGCGTAATGACTGCGGACGGGACGATGGTCGGCCGTGTTCAACAGATCGACGACGACGTCGCGCACGTGACACCGGAACAGGATCTCGACGGATCGATCAGACAGAAACTCGGGTGGGCTTCAGAAGGTGAAGAGGTGTACGAGCTCCCGCATTCGTCGGTCGATTCGATCGACGACCGGGGGATCCACCTCAAAGAGAACCTGTAGCCGAACGCTCACCGACACCGAGAGACGAACCGGTTGAGGCTGTTTGTCGAGCGCGATATTTTTTGAGCGCGAACCGTATCCGAAAGTCGAATCGACCTACATTGGCCGAACGGCGATCGTTCCGTTGCTGTGAACGGTTACATCGTGGCCTGCAAAAATAAATTGGACTGACGTGCCGCCGGCACCCGAGCGGGTGAGCGCGTCCAACGCGTCCGGGTCGATCGTTTCGTACAGCGGTTCCATTTCCATCGGTTCGCGATCGGCGGCGGCCGCAACCGTTTCGATAACTCCCGTACTTGGCGCGGTTTCGGACCAATCATAGGTTGACTGAACCGTCTTGTTTCCACCGTCCGTGGATCCACGATCAGCCGCCCGACCAGTATCAGTCATTTCGTGCTTCGAAGTTGAGACCCCCTCCTAATATGTCTTGTTGGTTCCTTCTACACGGATTCTATTTTACAATATGTTCTCACACGCCACATTTTTCAAATATTGGTATATATATAGACAATACAATTATATGTTGTATGCGTTATCTCGATTATTAAACATTTGACTATCTCCGGGGATGGGGCAGATGACGAGACGAACGGTACGATATCGGGGATCGACTCTCGGTATCCGGAAGCGGGGTTTTCACGACGTTTCCCCGCTCTCACCGAATCCTGCGTTGGCGACCGTCGGTTCCCGAGGAAACCACTACGCTCATGGGGATTCGCTGAGCGAGCCGTATACA
>CAYQWI010000464.1:0-1911 GCA_964421165.1 uncultured Natronomonas sp. | reverse complement strand
AGCTGTTTCCACAGGAACGGAAAGCGGTCGATCGATATTTCGAGGCCGGCGGGACCGTCCTCGATGTGGGCTGTGGTGTCGGTCGAGTGTCCGCGCTGCTGCATGAACGTGGTTTCGAGGTAACGGGAGTCGACATCAGCGAGCCGTTCATCGAGAAGGCTCGGTCGCTCGTGCCGGATGTCGAGTTCCACGTCGCAGACATCACCGACACGGAGTTCGACACCGGCTCCTTCGATCACGTCGTCTTCTCGTGGTTCGGACTCGACTACCTCGTGCCGGAGGCAAAGCGTATCGAGGCACTCACCGAGATCCGGCGGATACTGAAACCCTCCGGCGTCTTCCTGTTTTGCACACACAACAGATGGCACCCCCTCGTTCCCCTCTCGGTTCGGAACCTCGGCCTCGGGCTGAAGGACATCTACGACCTTTACCTCCGTAAACGGAACCGGAGTCGGCTGTTTTCCCGATGTAAGGCCGAAAGCGTCACGCTGGGTGAGATGGAGATATATCTCACCGATCCGATCGATCAGTGGATACAGCTCCGAAAGTGTGGGCTGACGCCCATCGACATCATCGGGGAACGGAAGGGGATCCTGCGCTTTTTCGAGCGGGATCCACACTACGTCGCAAAGAAGTGATTGCTGCCGGCAAGAAGGGGTGTTCGCCGACGGGCGATCACTGGAGGTAACCGAGATCCGAGAGGCGCTCTTCGACGGCGTCGCCGTCGGTTCCGACCGAACGGGTATCGAACTGGTCGTAGGACATCTCCGCCGTGGCGTCGACGATCGGAAGCACGTCGCCGTCCATTCGATCGCTTACCGGTACCCCCAAAGCCGACAGGATCGTCGGCGCGATATCGAAGAGATGGGCGTCGGGAAGCCGCGTTTCGGTGTCGACTCCGGGACCTCTCGCCATGAGGACGCCGTCGCGTTTGTGTTCGTAGGGTTCTGTCGGGGCACCGAACTGCGCCCCTTTTAAATTCGCCGCGAGAAAGTGATCGAACCCGGCGGGGACGGTGACGATATCCGGTGCGGCTTCGAGATGGGGCCCCGAAAAAACGTCTTCGCGTCCGGCGACACGCTCGAAAACTGGCTCGCCGTCCGGTGTTTCGACTTCCGAAAGGATCGCCATTAGATCGCTCCGCACCGCCTCGTAGTCCGCTTTCGACACCGTCCCGTTCGGCTCCCGACCCTCAACGTTGAGCCGAACCCCCATCTCCGTCCGGGTCCGCATATACGCCGTCGAGGCCGGGAAGTCGACCTGTTCGGTCCCGGCACGGACGACATCGACGGGAACCGTCTCAAGTACCCACTCCGTCAATCCGAACCACTCGAGAACCGAAGCCACCCGTTGACTCGTCACCCCCACGCGGGAGGCCAGATCGACGCCGACCGTCGCCAGTCGTTCGACGGCGCCGTCGATTCCGTCCTCCGCGTTTCGGGTCAGCGATTTCCACGACGGCATTCCGCTTCCGACCGTCGTCGGGACGGCCCACCCCTCCTCCCGGAGGAAGTCGTTGACCCGGAACTCACATCCTCCCATCCGTCCGATCCCGTGATCGCTGACCACGAGCGTCACCGCCGGATCGTACCGATCGATCAACCGTCCGACCTCCCGATCGACGGCCCCGTAGACACGGTGGATGGCAGCCTCGTTCTCCGGGAAGTCGTGGAACACGGTATCGGTCGCCTGGAACTGCACGAATCCGAAGTCGGGTTCGTACTCCTCGACGAGATACTCGAACCCGTCGCCGCGCATACGCGTCAGATCGACCAAATCGTCGGCGAGTACCGAATCCGGCGCGGTCGAATCGAGCGTGCGCCCGTACAGGGAGTACTCCCCGAGGTGTTCTTCGAGTTCCGCCCACACTCCGGAAGGGTACCAGTCCGGTTGTTCCGGGGCGATGTATCC
>CAYQWI010000463.1:0-1915 GCA_964421165.1 uncultured Natronomonas sp. | reverse complement strand
AAATCGTCGGCCGGCGGACGGTGACAACGACGCTCGAAACTGACGATCGATGGGCACCGACCGAACTGCGGAACTTCGCCGGGCGGATCGGCGACGAGGTCCAGCGGAAACGGCCCCAGGAAGTGTACGCCACGGGGGACCGGGAAGTGATCAGCGCGATTCGTCAGGACGTCCACTATCCGTTCTACCGCATCCGAGGCGACGATCCGATCGAAGCGGTCCGACGAAAGCGCAGCGATCCGGCGCTCGAAGTCGTCGAGGCGACGGTGAAAGAGAAGCTCGGCGGAAGCCACACCACGCTCATCGGCGGCAGAGACGGCAGACGAGCGCTCGAAACGGTCGCGGAACATCCCCACGTCAAGAAGATCATCCCCGGCCCGATCGACGCTGGGGGATCCGGATCCCGAACGGGGGTTCGCGCGAAGGCGACCCGCGCCGATCAACACGGCAACGTCAGGCTGTTGATCCGCGACGGATCCAGCGTCCAGGAGAACCGAATCGTCACGACGGCCGGCGAGCGAGAGCTCGGGGAACGCGTCCGGGCAGATCTCAACGACGCGCTCTCGGAATCGGAGTTACAGGGGTGAAAGCCGGGCGTCGTGACGCCCCGTCCCGAAACGTGGGGTTTATCACTCTGCTGGAGCGATGTTACGGTACTATGGCCAAGAAGGGTAAGACAGGGAGCGCCGGACGGTTCGGTGCGCGATACGGACGCGTCGCCCGCCGCCGCGTCGCGGAGATCGAAGCCGACACCCAAAACGCGACCGTCGACGGCGACAGCGTCAAACGCGTCGGGACGGGAATCTGGGTCAACGAGGAGACCGGCGAGACGTTCACCGGCGGTGCCTACCGTCCGGAGACGCCGGCCGGCAAGACGGTCAAACGATCGATCCGTGCCGCCATCGGTGACGACGAATAGATGAGCTACAAGTGTTCTCGCTGCAAGCGCGATGTCGAACTGGACGAGTACGGCGGCGTCCGCTGTCCGTACTGCGGCCACCGCGTCCTGTTGAAGGAGCGAAGCCGCGATATCAAAGAAGTCGACGTACAGTAGCGTGCACACTGCGGAGTTACGCTTTGGCTATCGATCGCCGAAAGCTGCGGCCATCGTCGCCGAAGCCGTCGAACAGGAGATCGGCGAGATCGACGACGACAGAGCGAGCGCGACGCTTTCGCGACAGAGCCGCGAGCTTCGGATCGACATCGAAGCCCGCGACCTCGTCGCGCTTCGGGCGGGATTGAACACGTGGGGAACGCTCGTGGAAGTCGCGGAAAGAGTCGTCGAGTCGGGAGGCGCTGAAGATTTATAAGGAGGAACGGGACCAAGTGCCGTATGCGCTGACAGATCGCCGGCGATCCCCGCGCGGGAGTGCGGTGGGCGGATCGTCGGAGGGAGCCACCGCCTGTTCGAATTTAAAAGGGTACGTCGACGGTCGAGCGGGAGTTCACGTTACGATTCCACAGACGGCAGGTCAATCACAACCCTTAATTGGCGGACCCAACTACGAGGTAGTAGCGGGATGGGATAGCCAGGAGATTCCGCCGGGCTCATAACCCGGAGACCGGACGTTCAAATCGTCCTCCCGCTACTCCTACTTGCGTTGTTGGACGATTGATTACGACCAAAGAGACGGTAGTCCGTGTCGAGAGAGGAACCCCGTACCGTCGAGAAAGGTACACAGTGTCGAGAGTCTCGCAAATTGTGGGACACGGACGTTCGAGTATTCGAGAGCCGTGATCCGGGCGGTCACTCGGAGATATGCGGTCGGATACGGTACTTCCGATTAGTCGTCCCCGGTCGGGTCGATGATCACGACTTCGCCGTCTTCGACGGTGACGTTGATGAGCGTCTTCGCGCTGTACTCGGAGTTATCGAGCGCGTTCTCGCCGTCGACCTTCTTGATGACGGCAACGA
>CAYQWI010000462.1:0-1920 GCA_964421165.1 uncultured Natronomonas sp. | reverse complement strand
GAGCGTTTCGACGACTACGAACGGCTCGTTCGGCTCCACTTCGTGCTCAAACCCGATGTCGTCGAGTTCGTCGAAGCCCTCCCGGAACGGCTCCGGAACGTCAAGACCGAAACGGAGACCGCGACGGCCGTTTCACGCGGACGGATCGACGGGCGGATCGACTGGCCGGCGACGATGAAACGGCGATACGCGACGAACCCACGGGACGGAACCCTGTTCGTCTGTGACAACCGCTCGGAGAGCTACGACATCGCGGAGAACGTCGTCCTGAAGCGGCTTCTCGCGATCATTTATGAGACGCTCGAGGACTGTGCCGAGTATCTCCGCGCCGACTACGAGTGGGTCACCGATCGATGGCGCGAGAACCTCGAACTCGTCGACGTCATGCGTCGGACCTTCGAACGGAACGTCCACGTCAAGCGAATCCGGAGCCCGGAGAGCTACGAACCGACCGAACGGATGCTGGAACGCGCCGAAAGCGCCCGGACGCCCTTATATACCGAAGCCACCGAACTGCTCCGGTCGTATCGCGAGAGCCGCGACGCCGACCCGGAAGCGATCGCAGAACTGCTCGAGGAGACGGCGATCACGCCCGACGACGAGGAGACGCTCTTGGAACTGTACGTCCTCTTTCGGTTTGTCGCCGCGATCGAGTCGTTGCGGGACGAGTCGTTCACTCTCTCGACGATCGCCTCGGACTCGCAGGCCGTCGCCCGGATGTCCGACGACGACACCGAGATCACGCTGTATCACGACAACTCCGCGGGCGACCGGGGGCTGTCGTTCGTCCCCGAGAACTTCGAGAAGGACAGGGACGACCTCGAGCGAAGCGAGATGGTCCAGCGGGAGACGCTCGACGTGCTGTCGACGTATTTCCGACACGACGAGTTCCACCGCACTACCGGCCGTCCCGACGTGATCGTCCTCGAAGTCGAGGCCGAAGACCGGCGGGAGTATCTCATCACCGAAATCAAGAACTCGACCAACCCCGGGACGATACGGTCCGGCATCAAGGAGACGCTGGAGTATCTGGCGTTCCTGCGACAGGACGACGAGTTCGTCTTCGAAGGCGACACCGCGTACTTCGGCTCCGGTTGGAACGGCCTGCTCGTCGTTCAGGACATCGAGGGCACCGAGACGGCACCGCTCACCGAACAGCGTTCGATCCGAATCCTGCAGGCTTCGGAGGTCGAATCGAAACTCCGGACGGTGTTGCAGTCGGTGCTGAATTGAGGTATCGCTCGTCGATCGCCTGCGGAAGCTGACGCTGCCCGCCGTCGAGGACGTCCAGGAGGGGCTGGAAGGGTATATAGAGACGAAGGAGCGAGCCGAGGAGTTAGAGGCGAAGATCGACGAGATCGTCTACGAGCTGTACGGGTTGACGGAAGAAGAAATAGAGATCGTGGAGGAGGCGGTTGGGGAGTAGTGTCCGCGCGCCGCAGGCGCGCGGTTGACCGAACGCGACCGTATGGGAGCGTTCGGCCTTTTTTCATCGACGTTTTTTAAGGAGTGGTTCGCCGAAGGCGAACCCGACGCAGAAAAAGGTCGGAGGAGGAAATCGAGATCGTGGGGGAAGTAGTTGGAGAGTAGTGTCCGCGAGGGAGCGACGCGACCGAGCGGTTCACCGGCTGTGAGACCGAAGGTCGAACAGCCGGCCTTTTTTCATCGACGTTTTTTAAGGAGTGGTTCGCCGAAGGCGAACCCGACGCAAAAAAAGGTCGGGGAGTAGGCTGTCCGTGGGAGAGCACCGCTACGCGCGATTTATTACAAGAGATACTCAGGTAAGAAACTCATCGGGAGGTTTGGCGCCGTGGCGATGGAGTTCGGTATCAAACGTTACGAGAGCCCCATCAACATGCTCCGCGCTGGCGAGCATTATTGCGTCCATCGCTGTGACATAGGTCTCTTCCTGAATCGAAT
>CAYQWI010000461.1:0-1928 GCA_964421165.1 uncultured Natronomonas sp. | reverse complement strand
TCCGCTCAGCCGCGCTGTCGCGAACCCGAGTAGGAGAACGACCCCGAAGATCGCGACGAGATCGCCGGAGAGGACGACCCCGAAAACGGCGGTGGTGAACAGGAGATACGCGGTGTAAAACCGACGCCCGTGCGGCCCCTGAGTGTAGGTGTACGCCAGAATGCCGAGCGTCAGTATCACGTCGAGGACGCCGATCGTCACCGACAGGGTGTCGGCTCGAAAGGCGATTTCGGGCGCGACCGTCCCGCCGACGCGATAGGCTGCGGGGCTGTCCAGAACGAGCGCGACGGCGAGTGCCACGGCGAAGACAGCCGTTCCCAGAAGTGTGACGGTCGCGATCGCCCACGGGCCGCGTCGCGGTGGGGAGTGACGCCAGTAATACTGGTCGACCGCTCGGAGAACCGCCGCTCCGAGCGACGGGAGGACGATCACGCCGGCTATGAGCCAGGAGATCTGAGTCATCGAAGCCCCACCCCCAGTACGAGTCCGACGAGCAGACAGCAGCCGAGGACGAACAGCCGGCCGAGAACGCTCGGTCGGATGCCGGTCGTTCCCGCCACGCCGTTTGCGTACGCTCTGTAGAAGGGTTCGAGTCGACCGGGAAGGACGGCCGCCAGCGACTCGACCGGCTCGTAAACGACCCGCGAAACGCGCGCTCGAATCGAGGCATCCACCGCTGTTACCGATCCAAACACCCTCTCAACGGCGTAGACGGCGCGCTTCGTTCCACCGAACACGAGCGGGTCGCGGACGGTATCGATATCCCGTCCACCGTCGAACCGATTCAGTAGGCGTCTGCCCGCGACGAACAGCCCCCCGCCGGTGCCGAACAGGAGCGCTTTCTCCAGCACGTGTCGCTGTGAGTACGGCGTCGTCGACCACTGGTCGCTCGCGGGAAGCATCTCGAAAAACAGCCCGTAAAAGACGCCGATACCGATGCAGGCCGCCGCGATCGGGATCATGGCCACAGCCTGCACCGGCGTAACGTCGCGGAGTGCGGTGTTCGGCCCGCGTCTCCCGGCGAAATAACCGAATTTGACGAATGAAATAATGGTTCCGACAGCCCCGACGAGGAGCAGCCATCGGAGCGGGCCGTGACCCGCTTCGAGCGCGGCGTCGAGCACCATCCCCTTGCTGACGAAGCCGTTCGTTCCGGGAACGGCAGTGATCGACGCGGCGGCGATCAGAAAGGTGCCAGCAAGGACGGGCGCGCTCGCTGAGAGTCGCCCGCCTTTATCCAGAGATGACGCTCCGGCGCGGAGAACGATGACGCCGGCGACCATGAAAAGCACCCCTTTGAACAGCACGTTGTTGAAGAGATGAGCGAACGCGCCGGCGGTTCCGAGCGAGGTGCCGATGCCGATGCCGGCGAGGATGTAGCCGACCTGCGCCTGGATGTGATACGAGAGGAGTCGGCGGGCGTCCTTCTGGGCGAGCGCGTAGGACGCGCCGAAGACGGCCATCACGCCACCGACGTACGCGAGCGCGATGTTCCCGTCCGGGAAGGCTCTGAAGGCGGCGTACGCCGCGAGTTTCGTCGTGTACGCCGAGAGCACGACCGAGACGCCGACGTGCGGGCTGGCGTAGGTATCGGGCAACCAGACGTGAACGCCGATTATCGCGGCGTTGATCAGAATCCCGAGACCGCTCACGACGGCCGGGAGGCCGGCCGTGATGCCCCCGGCGAACCGGAGACCGTCCGGTGACGGCCCGACCGCAGCCAGATGCAACGCGATCCCGGCGGCGAAGAGCGCACCGCCCACCGCGTGGACGAGCGCGTACCGAAAGCCGATCCGCACCGCGTTCCCGCCGTGAACCCAGACGAGGAGCGTGCTCGCGATCGCCATGAGCTCCCACGCGATCAGCAGGCTCATCCAGTCACCGGCGACGACTCCCCAGATCGCCGCACCGATATACACCAGCGCGAC
>CAYQWI010000460.1:0-1930 GCA_964421165.1 uncultured Natronomonas sp. | reverse complement strand
CTTCGATTGCATGGTAGAGGAGTTCGTTCTCGATCGCGTACTCCGGAGATTTCGACTTGATGTCCCAATCGCCACCCAGGACCCGCCCGACATCCTTCCAGCGACTTCGGTCGGTTCGTTGTGCTCGAGCAGACCGGTACTGAACGTCAGCTGGATCTACGTATTCGATCTCGTATGGCTCATAGATTGTATCGTATCGGATACTGTTAACGAAGGCCCGAATTCGGAACCAAGTTCGCGACCCAAAGGTACGCTCCGAACACTGATATGAAAGCTGATCTACTATTCTAGATAAAAGCTCGCGTGCCCCTCGTTCGGAATATACTTCCTTGGCACGGTCGAAGGGGCCAGTCATACAACGAAGGTGTCACTCGTGACTACTCAAGTTTATATCGGTTTCTCATAGAGAACAGACAAAGAATTTCGGTCATGAAGTACCAACTCGTCCACCGAGCACGACGCGTCTACCGAAACGAGGGACTCGTTCCGACCATCGAGAAGTCGGCGCGTTTCGTCCCCCGCTACTTCCGACACGTGCTCGGCACCAAGGGACTCTACGGAAGCCAACGCTACCGAGAGCTACTTTGCTGGTGGAACTCCCGTCCCTACTCCGCCGTTGCCGACCCCTTCAAAACCGTCCGCCTCGATCCGACCGAGATCACCCACGTCACCGGTCGAGGACCGAACCCGGGCCGATTCCAGTGGCAGGATCTCGGAAACGTCCAGGGTGGTGACTGGGACCAAAGCGATGAACGCGTCGAAGACCTGCCTGTCGTCCAGGCACTCCGGCAGCGGTTTGAGAACGGCACGGACTGGGAGGACATCGAGTTCATCCAGCACGTCCTCGAGCAAGCCGAGCGCGGACACGTCATCTGGCGAGGCTGTGCGAGCGAGGAAGACGTGTGGGAGGCCTGCGCTCGAGTCGACCGACTCTACGAACGCATCCGGGACCAGGGATATCGAAGCAAGCAGGAACTCGTCCAGCAGGAGGGACTGTCCCCGGACAAGTACGTCGATGGCGACCGATTCAACTGCTACGACGAGGTCGTCGTCGACGTCGGTCGTGACGGTCAGTTTCTCTTTGTCGACGGGCGACATCGGCTCGCGATCGCGAAGATTCTCGAACTTGAGGAGATACCAGTTCGGATCTCGGCCCGGCACAAACGGTGGCAACGGGCGCGTGAACGGGTTACAGGCGCGGACGATCCTGAAGAACTCCCCGAGAGTATACCGTCGCGTCTGGAACACCCCGACCTCACCGACCTCGTCGATAACAACTGAAACAAAAGTGGATATATCCGACGACGACAACTGTCGGACGACGTCATGTCCGATCGCCTAACTCGATCCCTGCTCGGCGACGCGTACACACACCTACGACGGGAAGGACCCCGGGCGACGTTGAAAGCCGGACTGCGGCGACTGAACATCAGTTACGAGGGGTATTATTACTACGCGAACTACAAGTACAAACGGCTTCAGGGTCGTAACTGTGTCGACGAGTCAGATCTCTTTCGAACGCTGACAGTCGATCCCGACTCGATCGTGTACCTGCCAACGCGTCGGTTCGACAAGTGGAACAACATGGGAGAAATCCGAGAGGGAGACTGGGACCAACCGGACGGAAAGTTCGATGATAGGGAGCTGGTACAGGCGTTACGCGCACGATTCAAGGATGGTAGAGAGTGGGATGACCTCGAGTACGTAAGCCGGGCCCTCGAAACGGTTCGCGCTGGCGGGTCGACCTGGAACGGCTGCCGGAGTGTCGAGGACGTTCATGATCGGTGTAAAAACCTCGATCGGCTGTACGAGATGATCCGTGACCGTGGGTTTCAGTCACAGACAGCGCTACATGGCACAGACTCGAAATCGCTGCTCCTTAGCGGTTCATTCGATCGATCTCGTACCGATATCGCTGTACATATCGCTA
>CAYQWI010000459.1:0-1934 GCA_964421165.1 uncultured Natronomonas sp. | reverse complement strand
CGTCGACGCCGGCGTCCAGACAGAGCTCGGCGATCGAGCGCTTTTGCTCGTCGGCGAGTTCGACCGAGTCGAGGAACGCCCGAGCCGAACGGAGCCGGTCGCGATAATCGTCCGTCCCGTCGGAGTCGTCGTTCGGGTCATCGACGCCGAGGTCGTGATCGATGATCGCGACTCGGTCGTCGAGGTCGCGTTCGCCCTCGACGTCGACCGAGAGCGCGAACCGGTCGCGCAGCTGCGGGCGGAGATCGCCCTCTTCGGGGTTCATCGTTCCGACGAGGGTGAACGCCGCCGGGTGCGTCCTGCTGACGCCGTCGCGTTCGACGCGATTGACCCCGGAGGCGGCCGCATCGAGCAACACGTCGACGAGATGGTCGTCGAGGAGATTCACCTCGTCGACGTACAGCAGACCGCGGTTCGCGCGGGCGAGCAGTCCGGGATCGAACGAGGCCTCGCCGGCCAGCGCGTCCGACACCGAGAGGGTGCCGACGACGCGATCTCTCGTCGCACCGAGCGGCAGGGAAACGAAGGGGACGGACCGCGTCTCGACGGGGTACGTCGCGCGCTCGCGGCACTCGCGGCACTGTCGGCTGCGGTCGTCCGGCGGACACCCGTACGGACAGTCGGCGATCGCGCGCTGGTCGGGTAACAGCTCGGCGACGCCCCGAACGAGCGTCGATTTGGCCGTTCCCTTCTCGCCGCTCACGAGCAAGCCGTCGAGAGACGGGTCGGCCGTGACGCACAAAAGCGCCTCCTTCAGTCGGTCCTGCCCGACGACCGCGCCGAACGGCGTGGAAACGCTTTTGTCGGCAGCGGGATCAAACACGATTGGATTAACACAAACGGAGTTTATCAAGCTTATGCCAACGGTTGGACTCTACACCGCGACCGAAAACGAACTGGGCGCGCTACAGCGCGCCGCCGGCGAGGTCGACGCCGACTTCGTCGTTCGCTCCGAAAGCGATCTCGACGATCCCGAAGCCGTCGAGGCGTTCTGTGAACAGTTAGCCGACTTCGATATCGCCGTCCTGTGGCTCCACGGAGGCGAGGACAGCATGCCCGGGTACGATCGGGCGATCGACCGCTGTTACGAGGCGGGCGTTCCGGTCGTCGTCAAAGCGACCGGCGACGCCTTCGCCGTCGAGGACACGAGCGTTCCCGGAAGCGTCCGGGAGACCGTCTCCGAGTACCTCGAACGCGGCGGCAGCGCAAACCTCGCGAACTGCATCCGCTATCTGACCGATCGGTTCACACCGGCGGAACCGTCCTACGACGATCCGGTCGCCCTCCCGACCGAAGGCGTCTACCACCCGGATCACCCGGGCGCGTCAGTCGAGGAGCTCTTCGGAACGCTCGACCCCGAACGGCCGACCGTGGCCGTCTGGTTCTACGAATCCCACTGGACGCACGAGAACACCCGCTACGTCGACGCGATGGTAGACGCGATCGAGGCCGAGGGCGCGAACGCGCTGCCGGTGTTCTGTAACCCCGTCACCGACTCGGACGAGCAACACGATGCGGAGTGGATCGTCGACAACTGGCTGACCGACGGCGCGGGCGAGCCGCTCGTCGATGCCGTCTGTTCGTCCTTTATGTTCTCGCTGTCGATGGCCGAACGCGGCCGCGATGCCGCAGACGAGGGGAGCGACGCGGAGGAGGTCTTTTTGAAACGGCTCGGCGTCCCCGTCGTACAGACCGTGACGACGATGCGTTCGCGCTCGCGGTACGAATCGAGCGATACGGGCGTGATGGGTTTCGAACTCGCGCTCTCGGTCGCGCTGCCGGAGTTCGACGGCAACGTTATCACACACCCGATATCGGGGAAGGAACGCACCGACGACGTGGCCGGGATCGGCAGCGCGCCGAAGCAGCACTTCCCGATCGAGGACCGCGTCGAACACGCCGCGTCGCTGGCGGTCAACTGGGCCGAACTGCGA
>CAYQWI010000458.1:0-1940 GCA_964421165.1 uncultured Natronomonas sp. | reverse complement strand
AGTACTACGAGATGGATCCCGAGGAGTTCGCGGCCGAACTCGACGAGGAGCTCGGGCTCGACCTCGAACCGAAGGGAAAACAGGTCGTCGAGGAGATCGAAGGCGACTTTACCGATATCACCCGGACCGGCCCCGCGAGCACGCTCGATTTCGAACGGCTGTTCAAGGAAGGGCTCAAGCGGAAACTGGCGATGGACTTCGATGAGGAGTACGTTCGGGAGGCGCTTCGGATCGACGGATGGGGACCCGACGAGGTCTTCGAGTGGGCCCGAAGCGAGCCGATCCCCGTCTCGCGGGCGTGGGTGGAGGATGCCGCCGAGGCGATTCCCGACGAGGAGCGATCGCGTTGGGACTCGATCGAAGAGATGAAAGCCAACGTCGACGAGGAGTCGACTGCGGCGCGGGTCCGTCGAGACGGGATCGACGAGATCCCGTTCCGGCGGGAAGACGAGCGGTACCGCTATCCCGAAGTTACGGAGGAACGGGAGCGGAACGTCGTCGTCATCAACATCCGGGACGTTTCCGGGTCGATGCGCGAATCCAAGCGCGAGCTCGTCGAGCGGACGTTCACGCCGCTGGATTGGTATCTCACCGGCAAGTACGACAACGCCGAGTTCGTCTACATCGCCCACGACGCCGACGCGTGGGAAGTCGACCGCGAGGAGTTTTTCGGCATCCGTTCGGGCGGCGGCACTCGCGTTTCGAGCGCGTACGAACTGGCCGAGGAGATCCTCGAGGAGTATCCGTGGAGCGAGTGGAATCGGTACGTGTTCGCGGCCGGCGATTCCGAAAACTCCTCGAACGACACCGAGCGGCGGGTGATCCCGCTGATGGAGTCGATTCCGGCGAATCTCCACGCGTACGTCGAGACGCAACCCTCGGGAAACGCGATCAACGCGACACACGCACAGGAAGTAGAGAATCACTTCGGGGAGGAGTCGAACGTGGCCGTCGCCTACGTCAACGGACCCGACGACGTTATCGACGCCATCGAAACGATCCTCAGAACGGAAAGCCGCGACCGGGGACCCGACACCGGACACGAACGGGAACACGAATGAGCACCGACGACAGAATCCACAAACAACGCATAGCAAGCTCCCTCGAAGAGCCGACGCGACGAGCGAACGAACTCGCACGGAAATTCGGTCTGGACCCCTTCGACGTGAACTACTGGATCGTCGATTACGACGAGATGAACGAACTCATCGCGTATGGGGGGTTTCAGCGACGGTATCCGCACTGGCGCTGGGGAATGAGCTACGACCGACAGCGAAAGCAGCGGCAGTTCCTCGGCGGGAAGGCCTTCGAGATAGTCAACAACGACGATCCGTCGAACGCGTTTCTGCAGGAATCGAACGATCTCGCCGATCAAAAAGCGGTTATCACGCACGTCGAGGCACACGCCGATTTCTTCAAGAACAACGAGTGGTTCCGACTGTTCGGTGCCACTCCGGACGCCGCTGCCATGCTGGAACGTCACGCCGAAACGATCGGGGAGTACATGGACGACCCCGAAATTTCGAGAGAAGACGTCGAGGCGTGGATCGATCACGCGCTCTGTTTAGAGGACAACATCGATCAGCATCGCCCGTTTTCGACCGACGAAACGTGGTCCGTTGATGGTCGACAAAGCGACGGACTCGACGAGCAGGTAGCGGAGCTGGATATCTCGGAGGAGGTCAAACGCGAAGTGTTCGGCGACGAGTGGCTCGAATCGATGAGCGACGACGCAGACGGCGTTTCGTTCCCGGCCGAGCCCGAGCGGGATCTCCTCGCGTTTTTGCTCGCGCATGGGAAAGCCCACGACGACGACTCCGGGAAAGCCCTCGAGTACGAGGAGTGGCAGCGTGAGATACTCGGTATTCTCCGAAAGGAGGCGTATTACTTCGCCCCCCAGAAGATGACGAAGGTGATGAACGAGGGGTGGGCCGCCTACT
>CAYQWI010000457.1:0-1945 GCA_964421165.1 uncultured Natronomonas sp. | reverse complement strand
CGATCGCACCAACTGGTTCGGTAGAATCCTAAGTTACGACTCATCGAGATGAGCGTCCAGATATTCGTTTCCATCGACATCGGTCAGCGTCGCCCCCTCCCCTCGATCCATGTAGAGCAGTGGGTACGGTTCGTGTTTGCTGCTGCCACGGTAGTTCGAGGACGTCGCCTCCGGGATCTCTTCGAGCGCGCGCTCCTGTAGCTCCATCGAGCGATGGAGATCGCCCGGTGTCATCTCTCCGTACAGTCGGTCGGCCATACCGTAGATACGCGAGATGTCACCTAAATCTGTGGATCCCGCTACCGAGTCGCATTCGACCGAATTATTATCTCGTGTTCCCAACGAACGCGCATGGAGTTCACCCTCCCCGTCTCGATCGGTGCGTTGCTCGTGATCGTCGCCATCGGCGTCGCCGGGTTGGTCGGCAGCGGTATGATGATCCTCGAGACGACGCTCATGATGGTCGCTCCCTCGATGATCGTCTTCGGACTTATCGCGTTCGCGCTGGGAATGAAACACGGCGAGTACCGCGCCGGACCCGGCGCGTAATCTCGGCTTTTATTACAGATCGGCTCCGACCGCGTCCTCGATCGAATCGAACCCGTCGCGTTCGAGCAGTTCCAGTAGCCCTCGGTTGATCTCTCTTGCGATCGAGGGGCCTTCGTAGACGAGGCCGGTGTACAACTGAACGAGGCTCGCGCCGGCGCGGATCTTCGCGTAGGCCCCCGTCGCGTCCGTGACGCCCCCGACGCCGACGATCGGTTTCTCGGTCCGTTCCGCGATAAATCGGATCGTCTCGGTCGCTTCGGCTTCGATCGGCTTTCCGGAAAGCCCGCCCTCCTCGGAGGCGTGCTCGCTTCTCAGGAACGTCTCCCGGTTCGTGGTCGTGTTCGTCGCGATAACGCCGTCCAGATCGAGGTCGTCGACGACCTCCAACGCGTCTTCGAGCGCGGCCTCGGTGAGGTCCGGGGAGAACTTCACGAGCAGCGGATCCGCGCCGGCGTCCCGGAGGGATCCGAGGATCGACTCCAGCCGATCGCGCTGTTGCAGCTCTCTGAGCCCCGGCGTGTTCGGCGAGGAGACGTTGACGACGAAGTAATCGCCGCCCGACTCGACGCGTTCGAAGGTGTACAGGTAGTCGTCTTCGGCCTCCTCGTTCGGCGCCGATTTCGATTTCCCGATGTTCACGCCGATCGGAACTCGACACTCGGTGGTTTCGAGGCGCTCGCCGATCAGATCAGCGCCGTCGTTGTTGAACCCCATCCGGTTTATCAACGCCTTGTCCTCGGCGAGTCTGAACAGCCGCGGGCGGGGATTCCCGGCCTGCGGCTCGGCCGTCACCCCTCCGACTTCGACGTGGCCGAACCCGAGCGCCGCCAGGCCGTTCGGAACGGTGGCGTTCTTGTCGAACCCCGCCGCCACTCCGACCGGATTGGCGAACGATTGACCGAAGGCGTCGACGTGAAGCCGAGGATCGACGACCGTGTAGTTGTCCGCGACCATTCGCTCGATCGGCGTGTCTTGAATCGCTTCGAGGAGTCGATTACCGAGCGTGTGAGCCGTTTCCGGATCGAGCTGAAACAGGAGCGGCTTGGTGAGGTCGTAGGGTCTCATTATCGAATTCCGTCGTCGAATCCGCATAAACGCCGCGGTCCGGCTGTCAGCTGTCGCTTTCGGATCCCGTAGGTACGCACTCGGAAACGCGCCGTCGGTTATCTCTGTTTTGGGTTTCCCTATCAGAACTCGTGTTCGACGCCGTCGGGGTCGGCTTTCTGTATGATGATCTTCCCATCGCGAACGCGGACGAACACCTCGTCGCCGATTTCCATGCCCGCGACCGCGAGTTCGTCCTCGTGGAGGTTCACGTGGACGTTGTGATATTCGCCGTCTTCGTCCTTTGCGCCACTGGGGCTGAGCTTCTTCTTTCGCACCATCGCGTTGTGTT
>CAYQWI010000456.1:0-1946 GCA_964421165.1 uncultured Natronomonas sp. | reverse complement strand
GGCGAGTTCGTGGGAGGCCCACTTCGAGCCGTGGTTGATGTGTCGCATCACCTGACGAGCGACCTCGTTGCCCTCCTCGCTGCCGTATTTGATGCCGAGCTGGATGTACAGCTGGGCCAGCCCCATCACGCCGAGACCGATCTTCCGCATCTCTCTGACCTTCCGTTCGATCTCCGGGACCGGGAAGTCGGACATCGTCACGACGTTCTCGAGGAACCGCGTGCCGAGTTCGATCCGTTTGTCGAACTCCTCGAAGTCGATCGCCTCCTCGAGGAAGGCCTCGACGGCGGCTTCCAGATCGGCGTACTCGTCGCCGTGATCGTCGTACCAGACCCGCCAGTCGGGCGCCTCCAGATCGGCGAGCGTCGAGAGATTGATGTGACCGAGGTTGCAGGCCTCGTATTCTTCGAGCGGTTGCTCCCCGCAATTATGGGTTACAAGGCCGTTAGCGACGAATGAGTGGGTTTTCGGCTCAGTCAAATCATACACGCTTTCGTGTCCGTCTGGCGTGACAGCTTCGACCGTCGCAGTGAACGTCTCGTTCTGTGGACTGTACGTATACGAGTCGAGGTTCTCCCGAAGCTGTTTGGCCTTGTCCTCGCGGAGGAACCCGATTTCCTCAGCGAACCGCAGCTGATTGTCTTTGGTTATCGCCAGCTCGTGTTGAGCCTTCGTTTCGTACTCTTTCGTTCCTCCGTTACCGTCCGGGAGTTCTCGTGTCTGTGCAGGACGGCGGTTCTCGTAGATGCGGCTCGCGATACCGAAATTGAGGAGAAGTTGCTGTGTCTCCTCGAGCAGACCGAGTTCCGAACTCGCGAGTCTGATGCTTCGTCCGTTTCTGCTGCTTCCCTGTACACTCCCGTCAGCGGTGAACAACGCCTGCAGGAAGCTACGGGCCATCTCTTCGTTCCCGCGCATGACTGCCTCGGGGACCTGATGCTTCTCCTCGACTAACCCGGCTTCTTCGGCGTACTCGTAGAGTCGCGAAGAGCGAATTCGCTGTTCGACTGCCTGAGCACCACGGTACTCATCGTTCCGGCCGATCTCGCTGACACCGACCTCGTAATCGGCGTTACCGACAGGATCGCGAACTACTTCGTTCACGTCAGCCGCGAACGAGTCCGAGACCTCGGCGTCCTCATCGTAGAAGTTGAGGACGGCGCGCTCCTCTCCGGTCTTGAGATGGCCGTCACCAACCATCCAGCCCAGAACCCGCCCTTCCTCGGCGGAGCCGTGTTGTCCGAACTCGCCTTTCCGGTTCTGGATGTGGACGGTGTCGCCGGCATCGAGATCCCTCGCCTCGACCCAGCCATCGTCGGTCATGACGCGGTGTTCAGCTGTCAGTCGGAGTTCGTACCCCTCCTCGGTCGTGAGTTTATAAACGTCCTTTTCGCCGGTTTTGTAGACGCTGCTCGCCTCTTTGAGGGTCTCTTCACTGAGACGGCCATCGACGACGACGTCGCGAGCAACGCCCTGCTCGTACAGTTTCTCGGCCTCGACGAGGCCGTTTTCAGTACTGATCAGCGTATCACCGGTGACACACGGATTCGTCGCCAGAATCCGGTGATCCGGGTGTTCCTCGACGTCGAAGGAGTGCTCTTTGTTGATCCGTTCCAGATAGACGACGCCGGGTTCGCCGTTCTCGTGGGCCCCCTCGAGGATGTGCTCCCAGAGCTTCTCCGCCGGCACGGAAAGTACCTCGCCGACCTCGACGTGCTCGCCGAGGCCGAACATGTCGTACAGTTCCTTCGTTTCGGGTGTCGCGACGTGGGGCTCCTCGGTTCGGGGGTTCGTGAAAACGAACTCCTCGCCGGCTTTCAGCGACTCCATGAAGTCGTCGGTGACGCCGACGGAGATGTTGAAATTCGAGAGGTGTCCCTCGACCGCGTTCCGGAGGTGTTCGGGGACCTTCCCGTCGTCGTCGATGAGTTCGCGGGCCTCCTCGA
>CAYQWI010000455.1:0-1953 GCA_964421165.1 uncultured Natronomonas sp. | reverse complement strand
GTTCCTGGCCCGGTTGCTCGTCCAGACCCACCCCCTTTCCGGATGGTCGTATCTGAACTCGCTTTGGCCGACGACCTCGGGGTTCTCGAGCGTTTTACTGAACTCCATCATCGCGCCTTCGACGTCGTCGGGATGGACGTAATCGAAACCGATTTCGCCGATCAACTTCTCGGGATCATAGCCGAGTATACGCTCCGTGGACGGACTCAGATAGCTCCACCGTCCGTCCGGCGACACGACGGCGATCGCGTCGGTCGCGTATTTGACGAGTTTCGCGAACCGCTCTCTCGTCTCCTGAATCTCCCGTTCGGCGTTCCGCTTCTCGACGATGTTCTCGATGCGGTTCGCGAGGAGTGAGTACTGATCGTTACTCATCCCCTTTTGAAGGTAATCCGTCACACCGGCCGAGATCGCCTCGCTTGCGATCTCTTCGGATCCTTTCCCGGTAAACAGTATGAACGGTAACTCCGGATGTTCCGCCCGGACCGCTTCGAGAAACTTGAGTCCGTCCATCTGCGGCATATCGAAATCGCTGACGATACAGTCGATCCGCTCTTCGTCGATGGTTCCGAGTGCGTTCGATGGATCCGTTTCCGAGACGATCGAAATGGCTTCGCTTTCCCGCTTGAGATACGTCGACGTGAGATCGAGAATCTGCTCGTTGTCGTCGACGTGGAGCACGCGGATCTCGTTTCGGGACTGTTCCCGATCAGCGCCGAATGGAGTCGTCATTTACTTGCTTCCTTTGCTGTTGATGTGATACTCGAAGACGGTTTTCATCCCTCGAATGAACTCGTTCAGGTCGATCGATTCCGTCTCGAAGGCCGTTTCGAGCAGTTGAGTGTACGTCTGGTCCCACTCGTTATATAATCTCTCTTCGATTTCACTCTCTTTGATCCGGTCAGTTATCGTCGAGATCTCCGAGGGTGAGAGACCTTCAGCGAGTTCGGTCACGTCGATGATCCCCTCTCTGATCGCGGCAACGACCACGCCCGAGGAGTAATCCCCCTCGTGTAGCTCTCGCTCCCACGTCGTCAGCCAGTTTCCGATTCGCGCGAGTCGCTGCGTTTTCCAAAGCGTTGACCGGAGCGTGCTCAGATCGCCCAGATCGAAATTCGGAGCGTACATCAGATCGATATCCGAGTATCCGAACATCACCATATTGTGGCTGTCGTACTGGGTAGTTCCCGTCTCGTTCGCGATCGCCGGATACCGGGACACGAGCAGCGAGTACTCCATCGCGTTGAGAGCCTGTCGGATATCGAAGTGGAATACGTCTTCGAACTCGTCGTATCGGGGGGCGTCAGTCAGCTGCTTTTCGAGACGCTCCCAGACGCGGGCCGCGAAGACCAGCGTTTCCGTATCGACGGAACTGCCGGAACCGTCCACGTCCCGGCTGGGAAACGGGATTTTCCGAGCCTGTTCGAACGTCTCTTTGTCGCCGCTGTACTCGACGATGTCGTCGATCGTCGTGATGTACATCGTCAGGAGGAGCTTCTGTCGATTCGCCGCATCGACGTGCTCTGCCGGTACGCACGGCAGCTGAAACGAGGGAAGAAGCTGGGCCATCCACTTCCAGAGATACTCGTCCCGAATACCGATCTGTGTGTCGTATTCCGCCGCTAATTTCGATACTTCCGGTGGAAGCGCCGTCTCTCGCACTTTATTTTCAAACTCCCGCTGCGACAAACTTGTCTCCATACAGTAGTCAAATAATGTATATATACTGAAGTATAAAAAATGTGGCTCTACTACGGTTCGATGAAATGTGCGTTTGAGAAATTTTTGTTGATTGATATATGATATTATTGATCACCGGTAGGATCTATAAGTATACGTACATCGCCAATTAATATATCAATTAATTGTTGTTTAATGTGGTATCTCCCTATCTATCGCACAGTAGAACAGATTTAAGCCGGAGTATTATATGACCTTCGTGTGAAGTTTTAT
>CAYQWI010000454.1:0-1953 GCA_964421165.1 uncultured Natronomonas sp. | reverse complement strand
CGAGCACGGTGGGATTCGAACCCACGACCATCGGATCTCTCCCCACACCGGAACACCGACGCGGTTAGAAGTCCGACGCTCTGTCCTAGCTGAGCTACGTGCCCTCACGTTGGGTAGTCGTGGCCCCCTCAAAAACGACACGGGTTGTGCCGACCGCGACCGATCCGAAGACGAGTCGGACAACAAAGGCTTCAAACGCGCGCTCGTCGTATCGACAGGCGAATGCGAGTCATCGCAACCGTCGGCTTAGCGGGCAGCGGCAAGGGCGAGTTCGCGACCGTCGCCGAGAAGCGCGGCGTTCCGGTCGTCACGATGGGCGACGTGATCCGCGCCGAGTGTCGAGAGCGCGGCTTGGATCCGGCCGAACACCACGGGGACGTAGCGAGCGCGCTCCGAGAGGAGAACGGCCCGACCGCGATCGCGGAGGCGTCGCTGCCGCACATCGAGGCGGCGCTCGAAAAAAGCGATACTGTGGTCGTCGACGGCATCCGATCGGATGCCGAAGTCGAGGTGTTCGACGAGCGATTCGGCGAGTCGTTCACGCTCGTTGGCATCGAGGCGCCGTTCGAGGTGCGAAAAGCGCGGATCACAGACCGCGGCCGCGACGACGTCGAAAACGGCGAGGATCTCGCCGACCGGGACGAGCGCGAGCTGGGATTCGGCCTCGGTGAGGCGCTCGAGTGCGCCGATGTGACGATCGACAACACTGACACGCTCGAGGCGTTCCGCGAACGTGTCCATGGGGTGTTATCCGACGAATGATCTATCAGATCGACGTACAGATCACTGCGCCGGTTCACGACACCGAAGTCACCGATCGGGTCGCCGACGCGATCTCGAACCTCTTCCCGGAAGCAGAGATCGAATCGAATCCCGGCGAACTGTTGGCGACGTCGCACTCGATGGATCACTTCTCCGAGCGACTCCACGAGCAGGCGATCCTCGACACCGCGCGCGGAGCCTTCTTCAGCGGCCAAGACGGGGATACGTTCAGCTTTGATATAAAAAAGCAGGCGGCGTTTCACGGTGTCGTCAACTTTGCCGTTGGCGGCGAAAGCGAACTCGGCGACCTCCACGTCCGGGTTCGGGTGAACGATCCCGACGTCGAGTCGTTCATCGACCACATCGCCCCGCAGACCGAGGACGGGAAACCGATCAAGTGATTCGCCGTCGGGGTTTTCGGGTCGATCATCGGACCGACCGAATCAGTTCGAGCAACTCGTCTCGGAACCGGCGGGGATCCGTGGATAGCTCTTCGGCCACATCTCCGGGATCTACCACCGGATACGCTCCGCCCGCGATTCGAAACGACCCCTCAGTCGTCCAGACGGCCTGCCAGCCCTCTATTTCGAGCGCGTCATGTCGCTGCTCGTCGGCCGAGGCCGGGAGCCGTGCAGTGAACTTCCACAGGCGGCCGCGATCGCCCGACCCGGTTCGAAGCCGCTGACTGTCGTCCCATTCGAGTTGCTCGAATCCCCGTCTCTGGAAATCGGACGCGAGCGACTGGCGGGCCTGCTTCATCACTGTCGGGCGCACTATCGCCGGGCCGATACCGGGAAGCGGCGGCTGAAACGACAGCGCCGTCGCGAAAAAGAATCGTCCGATCTCGTCGTTCGTGCCGCCGAGAAATCCGTCGGAATCGCCCGTGGAACGATTCGATTTCGATTCGACGTTCGATTCCGCCAGCGCTTTTCGGAGCTGTTCGTCGCCGTACAGCAGCGTGTACCCCGTCACTGTCATCCCGGGCATCCGAAACACGACGCCGTCGCTTCGACTGCGGAGCGTCCAGCCCCCGGCTGCCAGCCGATCCTCGGGAACCGAGGGGTACTCCCCGCTCATTATCCCCCTGTTGGGGCCGACGTGGGTTGGACGTTTCGCCGTCAGCTCGGCCCGTCTCGCCTCACTCGTTTTGTGCGTCGACGACGGCGACGCTTGCGAGGTTGACGATGTCTT
>CAYQWI010000453.1:0-1973 GCA_964421165.1 uncultured Natronomonas sp. | reverse complement strand
CGAAAGCCATGCTTCGGGAGCGTCACATGAGTCACAAGCACAGCAAGGAGATCGCCCGAGAGATCAAGGGGAAAACGGCGAGCGACGCCGTCTCCTATCTCGAAGCGGTCGTCGACGGCGAGCGGTCGGTTCCGTTCAGATCCCACAACAGCGGTGTCGGGCACCGGAACGACATCGACGGCTGGGACGCGGGTCGATACCCCAACAAGGCCTCGAAGGCCTTCCTCGATCTCCTGGAAAACGCGATCAACAACGCCGATCATCAGGGGTTCGACGGCGAGACGATGACGATCGAACACGTCGCCGCACACAAGGTCGGCGAGTCCCCCGGCCAAAAGCCGCGGGCGTTCGGTCGCGCCTCACCGTGGAACACCCCACAGGTCGACGTCGAACTCGTACTCAGACAGGAGGACGACGAATAATGGCAGACGAACACCAATTCATCGAAGACGGACTTCAGCGGACCCAGATCGACGAGTTCTTTTCGGACGAACTCTCGCGGGCCGGCTACGGCGGCATGGAGGTCGCCAAGACGCCGATGGGGACCCAGATCGTCCTGAAGGCCGAAAAGCCCGGAATGGTCATCGGCAAGGGCGGAAAGAACATCCGAAAGATCACGACGGCGCTCGAGGAGGACTTCGATCTCGACGACCCCCAGATCGACGTCCAGGAGGTCGACGAGCCGGATCTGAACGCTCAGATCGTCGCGGACAGGCTGGCCAACGCCTTGGAGCGCGGCTGGTACTTCCGAAAGGCCGGTCACACGACCATCGACCGCATCATGGATTCGGGCGCGCTCGGCGCCGAGATCATCCTGAGCGGGAAGGTCACCGGCGCGCGATCCCGCGTCGAGAAGTTCAACCGCGGATACATCAAACACAACGGCGAGCCCGCCGAAACCATCGTCGACAAGGGCGTCGGCACCGCCGTGATGAAACTCGGCACCATCGGCGTCCGCGTGAAGATCATCCCGCCGGACGCGAAGCTGCCGGACGACTTCGAGGTCTACGAGGGCGTCGAAGTCGCCGAGTTCATCGAGGAACCGGAGGGCGACGTCGAGGAACTGCTCGAAGGATCCGAGGAGGTCGAAGCCGAACCCGTCGGCGCCGACCCCGAAGAGATCATCGAGGAGGAGACGACCGACGTCGCCGAGGAGGTCGCCGAAGAGGAGCTCCTCGAGGAGGAAGTCGAAGAGGAGTCAGTGCCCGCGAGCACCGAACCGGACGAGCCCGAGGAACTCGACGAAGAGGTCGAGGCGGAAGCCGCCGAACTCGTCGACGAGATGGAGAGCGAAGACGAAAACGAAGCTGACGGCGACGAGGAGGCCGAGTGACGATGGCGATCCTGCACGTCGACGAGATCCGCGACATGACGCCCGCCGAGCGGGAGACGGAACTCGAACAGCTCGAAACGGAGTTGCTCAACGAGAAGGCCGTTCTGGCCGCCGGCGGCGCCCCGGAGAATCCGGGCCGCATCGGCGAGCTGAAACGGACCATCGCTCGCGTGAAGACGATTCAACGAGAGGAGGGCGACTTCGAAGCATGACCCCCGAATCGCTCGTTCGTCACGAACTCGCCGGACTCGAGGTGTCGGTTACGGACGCGTCCAACCCCGATCTGATCGGGATCGAAGGCTGCGTTCGCGACGAGACGATGAAGACGCTGCTCGTGGCGACGGGCGACGGGGTCAAACAGGTGCCGAAGGCGGGAACGACGTTCCGGTTCGAACTCGAGAGTGCTGACGTACTCGTCGAGGGCGATCGGCTACTCGCACGCCCCGCACAGCGCACCGAAACACACAGAGGTTCACTATGGCAATAGGACTCGACGTAACAAAACCTCCGGAACCCGAAAACCCGGAGGAGTACGACTACGAGACGTGTCCCTTCTACGGTGAGTTGCCCGTCCGCGGGCAGGTAATCGAGGGGACGGTCGTCTCGACCGACATGGACCGTACCGTCGTCGTCGAGCGGG
>CAYQWI010000452.1:0-1977 GCA_964421165.1 uncultured Natronomonas sp. | reverse complement strand
GGGCGTCCGTGGAAACCGCCACGCGCTCGGGTTCGGCGGGGCCGGGTACTACTACGAAAACGAGGACGAACTGAAGCTACTCGGCGTCGACGACGGTGACGGGTGCGTCTACCCGACCCGTGAGACGATCGAGTCCGGCGAGTACACGCCGCTCACGCGGGCGATGTACGTGTATATAAGCACCGCCGGACTCGACCGCGAGGCAGTCCGATCGTTCGCACGATTTTATTTCGAGGAGATAGACGAGGATACCCACGAGACAGCCGTCGAAGACGGGATCGCGGCCCCCGACGAGACGCTGACGTGGACCCAGTGGGCGGCGCGGAAAGTCGGTTACTACGCCGCCCCCGACGACGTCGTCGCCGAAAGTCGTGACGAACTCGAAGACGCGATCGCGGAGGTAACGCAATGAGCACGACCGACATCACCAACGGAACGGTCTCTGATCGCGGAACGACCATCGCACGGATCGTCTTTTTCGCGTGCGCGCTCGTCACCGTGTTGACGACGTTCGGCATCATTCTCGTCCTCGTCACCGGTTCGATCCCCTTCTTCCGAAACGTTTCGCTCGTCGAGTTTCTCACCGGGACCGAGTGGTCACCGATCATCCGACCGCGGAGTTACGGTATCCTGCCGCTGGTGTGGGGGACGCTTTTGATCGTCGTCGGGAGCGCCGCGATCGCGTTGCCGGTCGGCGTTCTCACTGCGATCTATCTCTCCGAATACGCCAACAGCCGAGTCCGTCGAATCGTCAAGCCGACCCTCGAGATCCTCGCCGGCGTCCCGACGATCGTCTACGGATTCTTCGCGATCTCGTTTATCACGCCACAGATTCAGCGATTCTATCCGGACACCGGGACGTTCAACGCGCTTTCGGGCGCGATCGTCGTCGGTATCATGATCATCCCGATGGTGTCGTCGCTTTCGGAAGACGCGATGTCTGCCGTCCCCGACGAACTCAGAAACGCCGGCTACGGGCTCGGCGCGACGAAGTTCGAGGTGTCGACGGCGATCGTCTTGCCCGCAGCGATCTCCGGGATCCTCGCCTCGTTCGTCTTGGCGATTTCGCGTGCGATCGGCGAGACGATGGCCGTCACGCTCGCGGCCGGGATGCAGCCCAACATCACCCTCAACGTCTTCGAGGAGATACAGACGATGACCGCCTACATGGTTCAGGTCGGAATCAGCGACGTCTCGGTCGGTTCGGTCGGCTATCAGTCGCTCTTCGCCGTCGGATTGGTCCTGTTCGTGATGACACTGGCGATGAACGTGCTGAGTCAGTACGTCCGCCTGCGGTATCGGGAGGTGTACGAGTAGATGTCGACCGACCCGATCGAAGGCTTCGTCGGTGGTGAAAACCTGCGCCGAAAGCGGCTCTACGGGCGAATATTCGTCGGGATCTGCATCCTCTCGTCGCTCGTCGGGATACTCGCGCTCGTCGTTCTCATCGCCGACCTCGTCTACGAGGCGTGGGGCTGGCTCACGCTCGATTTCCTCACGTATCCGCCCTCGCGGTTCCCCGAGAACTATCTCCCCGGCGGTCGGGGCGCCGGTATCTATCCGGCGCTCGTCGGGTCGATCTTTCTCATCGTGCTGACGGCGATCTTCACCGTCTTTCTCGGCGTCGGAGCGGCGATCTATCTGGAGGAATACGCCCCCGACAACCGGATCACCCGGTTCATCGAGGCGAACATCGCGAACCTCGCCGGCGTCCCCTCGATCGTCTACGGGCTGTTGGGGCTCGCGATATTCGTTCGAGCCGTCGGGCTCGGATCGAGCCTGCTGGCCGGCGCGCTGACGCTGACGCTTCTCATCTTGCCGATCGTGATCGTGGCCGCACAGGAAGCCATCCGGGCAGTTCCCGATTCGCGCCGGCAGGCCGCCTACGGCGTCGGCGCGACGAAGTGGGAAGTCACCCGTGACGTCGTGTTGCCCGCCGCGGTCCCGGGGATCATGACGGGGACAATCCTCTCGTTG
>CAYQWI010000451.1:0-1978 GCA_964421165.1 uncultured Natronomonas sp. | reverse complement strand
CTACGCCGACAGCCACGCCGGCGACGCGCTCGCGGCAGGCACCGATCGCGATCCCAAGGACATCTACTCGCCGGAGGCGTACGCGAAGGAGGCCCGCGAGGTCGTCGACGAGGGGTTCGACGCGCTGAAGTTCGACCTCGACGTGAAGGTCGAGCCGGCCGACACGGCGACGCGGCGGCTCTCGAACGACGCGATCGAGCACAAGGTCGCGATCGTCGAGGCCGTCCGCGAGGAGATCGGCACCGATCCGATCCTCGGGTTCGACCTCCACTGGAACTTCTCGGTCGAGACCGCGAGCAAGATCGCCCGAAAGCTCGAACCGTACGACATCGACTGGCTGGAAGACCCCGTCCCGCCGGAGCAGCCCGAGACGCATCGCGAAGTCAAGGAGGCGAGTGCGACGCCGATTCTGGCCGGCGAGAACATCGTCCGTCTGGAGGGGTACGTCCCGTTCTTGACCCAGCAGGCCGTCGACGTGATCGCCCCCGACATTCAAAAGTGCGGCGGGCTTCTCGAATTCCGCAAAATCGCGGCGCTGGCCGACGCGATGGGCGTTCCGATCGCTCCGCACAACATCTCGACGCCGATCGGGACGATGGGAAGCGTCCACGTCTCCGCGAGCGTCCCGAACGTCTTCGCGCTCGAATATCACAGCCGAGAGGTGTCGTGGTGGGACGACCTGCACACCCTCGACGAGCCGCTCATCTCCGACGGGACGATCGATGTTCCCGAGCGCCCCGGCCTCGGCGTCGACCTCGATCTCGACACCGTCAACGAACATCTCGCACCGGGACAGGAGCCGCTGGAGATCGAGTAAGCGGCTTCGATCACTGGACTTCGGTCCGGTCGATTCGTTTTCGATGCGTTCGACGGCGTAGGTTCAAGTAGCGTCGGGCACAACGGTATCGTATGTCAGATAGCGCCGCTCGCGACATCGGCCGTAAGAGCGCGGGGCTCTCCACGCGCGCAACCGTCGTCCTCCTCTCCATCCTCGCCGTCGGAATCGCGGTGTGGCTCGGAGCGGTCGAGTTAGATCCACTGTTGATCGCCGGGCTGGCGCTGCTTTTGATCGCCGTCGCCGCCGTCGCGAGCGCGGTCGAGATCGTCGAAGCGTACGAGAAGGAAGCGTTGACCGTGTTCGGGGAGTTTCGAGAACTCCTGGAGCCGGGTATTCACTTCGTCCCGCCGTTCGTCTCCCGAACCTACCCGTTCGATATGCGAACGCAGACGCTCGACGTCCCGCGTCAGGAGGCGATCACCCAGGATAACTCTCCGGTGACCGCTGACGCCGTCGTCTACATCAAGGTGATGAACGCGAAGCGGGCGTTCCTCGAAGTCGACGACTACAAGCGCGCGACCTCGAACCTCGCTCAGACCACGCTTCGGGCCGTGTTGGGGGATATGGAACTCGACGAGACGCTATCGAAACGCGAGAAGATCAACCGCCGCATCCAGCGCGAACTTGAGGGCCCGACCGACGAGTGGGGAGTTCGCGTGGAGGCCGTCGAAGTCAGGGAGGTAAATCCGAGCGCCGATGTCCAGCGCGCGATGGAGCAACAGACCTCCGCAGAGCGGAAGCGGCGAGCGATGATCCTCGAAGCGCAGGGTGAACGCCGCTCCGCGATCGAGCGGGCCGAGGGTGACAAGCAGTCGAACATCCTCGAAGCCCAGGGTGAAAAGCAGAGCCAGATCCTCGAAGCCCAGGGTGAATCGATCTCCACCGTGTTGCGGGCGAAATCCGCCGAATCGATGGGCGAACGCGCGATCATCGAACGCGGGATGGAGACGCTCGAAGCGATCGGCGAGGGCGAGTCGACGACGTTCGTCCTTCCGCAGGAGATGACCTCGCTGTTGAGTCGCTACGGCAAACATCTCACCGGGGGCGACGCCGGCGACGGTCGGTCGGTTCTCGAATCGATGGACTTCGACGACGAGACCCGGGAGATGCTCGGCATCGACAGTATCGAGGAACTCGCAG
>CAYQWI010000450.1:0-1991 GCA_964421165.1 uncultured Natronomonas sp. | reverse complement strand
CCTGCCGGAGGCAGCCCCCACAGTGAAACGGAACGACGGTGCTTCAAATATCGGCCTCGTGAAATCCATAATCAGTGATACGTTTCCGCACCGGTGCCGAATACAGAGGGGATATATAGGATGTTCGTTCCGCTCTCTCTTGAGAATGGAATTTCAGGATCAACTGCTGGGGGGAGGGCGCGTCTCCCTCGCGATATCAGTACGCCGTGTATCCACCGTCGACGAAGAATGTCTCGCCGGTCACGTAGGACGCCTCCTCCGACGCGAGAAACAGCGCCGGCCCGGCCATCTCCGAGGGATCGGCCGCCCGACGCAGCGGCACCGGCTTGTCTCCTTCGCCTTCCCTGACGGCACGCTTGGTTTCTGCTTTCCCGCTCGTTCCGAATTCGGAGGCCGTTATCCCGGGCGCGAGCGCAGTCACGCGTATATCGTCGGCGGCGAACTCCAGCGCCACCGTCTTCGTGAGCATCCGTATCGCCGCTTTCGTCGTTTCATACGCCGACAGGCCGACCTGTGCATCGAGCGAACTGATCGACGCGAGATTGACGATAACGCCCTCTTCGCCGCGATTACGCATGTCTTCGGCGGCCGCCTGACAGCCGAAGTAGGTTCCTCTGAGATTCGTCTGATAAAGGTGATCGAGATCCTCAGGTGACATGCTCTCGATCCGGCCTCGGAGAAAGCGACCGGCGTTGTTGACCATCACGTCGACCCCGCCGTGCGCTCTGGCACAGTCGACGAGATCGACGAGCTGTTCCGGATCCGTGATGTCGGTTTCGACGTACTCCGCGGCTCCGCCGTCGGCTTCTATGACGGCGTGTGTCGGCCGCTCCGCGTCGCGGTCGCGAGGATCCGTTCTTATGTCGCCATTGATAACCGTCGCACCAGCGGCCCCGAATCGGAGCGCGATCTGTCTGCCGATACCCGAACTCCCACCGGTTACGATGACCGTCTCGCCACTGAAATCGTACGTAACAGACCCCATGCTGATAGTTGCTCTGCCCTCCACTTAAAATAGAATGTCTGAGACAGATCTCTCTGCCGTTGTCGTACCGAACCATCCCGATGTCTCTCGCGTTCGATGGACGGAGTCTCTATATAGCCGCGCGGGCTACGTTGAGTCCGTCACTGCTAGCCGCTCGTTCGTATCCGCCCGAGCGTTCCGCCGACGAACACGTCGATGACGCCGGCAGCGACGGCGATGATCGCGAGCATTCCCGGACCGAGCCCCAACCCGAGACCGAACGCTTCGAAGAGACCGATCGCGCCGACCGCAGCGCATCCGATTCCGATTCCGGCTTTGGTTCCGGATATCTGCTTGCTGAACGCCCAGATCGCGATACCGATGGCGAGGACGATTCCCGCCGCGGGGGCGTACGGAAGCGCGATCGACAGGGTTCCGAGCGCCAGCCCTCCCCCAATGGATCCGACCCCGGCCCTTCCCAAACGCCTCGGTCCGCTCGGCGATTCGTCGCCCATGCCCGCTGTTCCAATCGAACCGCTAAAACGATTGGTATCGTTTTTTTCAACATCAGTTGTCGGACTGACTCACACGTATCGCTATGGAGAAGTATATAGAGATACAGTGTTGAATAGATAGATACAACCTAATCTATGGATCTCATAGCATCGAATTTATACCCACATCCGATATCGACTGGTGATGGCAAACGACCCATCCCGACTCGCGACCCGACGTAACGTCCTCGCAGGTACCGGCTCTGCCGCCGCGTTCGCGCTGGCCGGCTGTCTCGGCAACGGAAACGGCAATGGAAACGGTGGGAACGGCGGTTCCAGCGATGGTGGCGGAAGCGGTGGTAACGGCAACGGCAATGGAAACGGTAACGGGAACGGCGGACTCTCCGGAACGATCGACGCGTCCGGATCGAACACCGTCGCGCCGATCACCTCGTGGGCCGGCGAGAACTTCCAAAACGAGCACCCCGACGTGCTGGTCGACGTCGACCCGTAGGGGACGGGTGCCGGATTCC
>CAYQWI010000449.1:206-2002 GCA_964421165.1 uncultured Natronomonas sp. | reverse complement strand
TGGAGATCGACGCCGAAATCGCCGTGGATG
Organism: uncultured Natronomonas sp.; assembly: GCA_964421165.1. GTDB lineage: Archaea > Halobacteriota > Halobacteria > Halobacteriales > Haloarculaceae > Natronomonas. The sequence goes on along the minus strand of CAYQWI010000449.1, from coordinate 1,972 downwards.
CTTTCGACGTCGAGCCCGTTTCGTTTGAGCGCTTCGAGGTGTTCCCCTCGGGCGATCAAATGAACGTCAGCGCCCGCCTGTGCCAGTCGTCCGCCGAAGTATGCGCCGACACCGCCGGCACCGTAGACTGCGATTTTCATACAGTGGTACGTGATCGCACCACTATTTCAGTGTTATCAGGTCGGCGCGGTCTCGCTACCGATCCCGTTCGGAGATCACTTCGCCGAGTCCGTCGACCGGCCGGTCGGGGAGCGTCTCGTCGACCGAGTCGGGGAGTCCGAACTGGTAGCGACCGGCGTCGGCGTCGTCGCGAAGTTCCGTCCGACCGTGGTAGACGGTGATCGCGTTATCCAGATGGAGGCGGACGGCTTCCAACAGCGCCTGCGCTTCGAGCGGCTGTCCTCGCCGTTCGAGTTCCTCTCGCGACGCATCGGGCGGAGCGTTGAACGCCCGCTGTGTGATGATCGGTCCCTGATCGAGGTCGGTCGTCACGTAGTGAGCGGTGACGCCCGCGATTCGGACGCCCTCCTCGCGGGCCTGCCGGTAGGCTTCGGCACCGGGAAACGAGGGCAAAAGCGACGGGTGAACGTTGATGATCCGGTCTTCGTACCGGAAGACGACGTTCGGACTGAGGATCCGCATGTAGCGGGCCAACACGATGAGGTCGGTGTCGTACTCCTCGAGGAGTTCGAGTAACTGCTCTTCGTCGGGACTACCGCTCTCGTCGCCGATATCGTGGAAGTCGACGCCGTAGCGATCGGCCAGCGGTTCGAGATCGTCGTGGTTACCGATGATGACGCTGATATCGGCCCCCAGCTCGCCGTCGGCCCACGCCTCGAAGAGCGCCTCGAGACAGTGCGATTCCTTGGTCACGAGGACGGCGATGGTCTTCGTTTCGCGATCCGCCGGGAATCGAACCTGAATGTCGACGCCGAGTTCGTCGGCCAGCTCCGCCATCGCCTGACGTAGTTCCTGCTGTGTGCAAGTCATCTCGGCGGTGTCGACGGTCATCGTCATCCGGAAGATCCGATCACGGACCGCCTGGTCCAGATCCTCGATGTTGATATCTCGCTCGAAGAGCAGCGTCGTCACTCGGGCGATGAGCCCCGTGTCGTCCTCGCCGACGACCGTGATTTCGGTGTACTGTCGGCTCACGGTCGGACCCCCCGTACGAACGGGCGTTTCTCGGTCATACTACCGTGTGCGTGTCGGGGTTTCAAAAGGGCGACGTTCCGCATCGATGTCGGAGATTGTATGTCGGGATCGAACCGTTTCCGACGGATGATATACATAAATGTGTATACGAAGGCGAACCCACAATCGTTTTGACGCACGAACACGCCTCACTAGATATGACCGCCTACACCGCGACCGTCACCGTCCGGCTGAAGCGGGGCGTCCTCGACCCCGAAGCCGAAACCACGAAGCAGGCGCTCGAACGGCTCGGGTTCGAACTCGAAGATCTCCGGTCGGCCGATCGGTTCGAGGTCGATCTGGACGCCGCCGACGACGGCGACGCCGAAGCGCGGGCCACGGAAATGGCCGAGCGACTGTTGGCGAACCCGACGATCCACGACTACGACGTCGAGGTTACCGAAGCATAGATGACCGTTTCACTCACCATGACCACGACGCTCGGCTCACCCACGGGGGGTTCACTGTGACCGCCGTTTATATAATTGAAACGCTCGGCTCACCCACAGGGGGTTCGCTGTGACCGCCGTTTATATAATTGAAACGCTCGGCTCACCCACAGGGGGTTCGCT
>CAYQWI010000449.1:0-106 GCA_964421165.1 uncultured Natronomonas sp. | reverse complement strand
GTGACCGTTTCAATTATCCGCTTCGGCGGGTCGAACTGCGACCGGGACGCGCTCCGCGCGCTCGAACACCTCGGTATCGACGCCGAGATCGTCTGGCACGCCGACG
>CAYQWI010000448.1:0-2002 GCA_964421165.1 uncultured Natronomonas sp. | reverse complement strand
TATCGCGCGTTCGGCGTGCCCGATTCGGAGACAGCGTTCGAAGAGGCGGCGCAGACGCTGCTTCCGGACGGTGACTCTCGCGTCTGGAACAACGCGACCATGGAACTCGGCGGCGTCGCCTGCGGGAAAGTGCCGAACTGCGACGAAGCCGGCTGTCCGTGGCGCGAGTGGTGTCGAGCCTACGAAAGCGGCGACTTCACGGCCCCCGACGTGCCGACCCAACCCAGTTTCGACGGAAGCCGTCGCCAGTTCCGCGGGAGGGTCGTCCGGACGCTGAGCGAGCACGGCGAACTGTCGCTGGACGAACTGGGTCCTCGGATCCGCATCGACTACGCGCCCGACGGCAACCACGGGCGAGACTGGCTTCGGGAGTTACTGAACGATCTGTCGAACGACGGGCTGGTCGAACTCCTCGAACGTGATGGTGAAACGATCACCCGACTTCAACAGTGACCGGAACGGTCCCATATGTTTTTCCGCACAGGCAGTCTCGCCCATCGTATGGACAGCGCGTTTACCGACACCGTCGACGAAACGCTTCGCGGAAAATACGTGCGAGTACACAGTGATGTCGGTGTTCACGAAGGCTGGGCCGATCGGATCGCGCCCGATCGCGGCAGTATCGTGCTTCGCGATGCCGCGAACATAACGGCCGAGGAATCCGTCGGCAGCGTGTTTCTCCGTTCGAGTGAGGCCGTCGAGGTCCTCCGGCCGGCCAAACGCATTCAGTTTTCCGGGCTCGCCGATCTCGATCCGTACCCTCATTACGAACCCGCCGATTCACCGAATTCCGAAATCGTTCGTCAGACCCGCGAAAACCAGTTTCCGGGCGAGTTTCCGGTCGTCCGTGAAAACGGGACGATCCTCAACGGTCACGAGTACGTCGCCGCAGCCGAACGCGCCGGACTCGATCGCATTCCCGTTGAGGTGATCGCCGTAACCGACAAGCAGGCGGCGGAACTGTTTCAACTCGCCCACGACGATCAGGAGGTCAGTACCGCGGGGGGCAAAGACACTGAATCCGATGAGTCGAAGCGAACAGCCACAAACGACGACGATGATGGACCGGCGTTCGGATACGATTATTAATCAGTTACCGGAGCGGCAGGTAGCTTTAGTAGCTGACCGATGAAGCGTGTTACATGCCAGGAACAGCGGTTATCGCCGGATTTGGCCCGGGATTCTGCGAAGAGTTCGCTTGGAAATTGGCTCGTGAGGGACATCCGGTCGCGCTCTTTGCGCGCAGCGCGGACTACCTCACAGATGTCGAAGCGGAACTGCGTGAGGCGGGGTTCGAAGCGCTCGCAGTCCCGGTAGATGTCACCGATCAAGAAGCCGTAGCTGAGGGGTTTGACCGAGTTCGCCGGGAGTTCGGTCAAATCGAGGTGCTCGCACACATGGCGAGTACGGTCACGAGCGGCAGCGAAGCGGAACTCGATCCCGATCGGTTCGAAAAGATGTGGCGACTCTACGCGTACGGTGGGCTTCTCTGTTTCCGTGAGGTTCTTTCCGACATGCGCGACAGCGGTGGAACGGTGCTCTTTTTCGGGGGATCTCCGAACGCGGGCGATTTTGCGTTCAAAAGCGGGAAAGACGCGACACGGGGATTAGCCCGGTCGCTCGCTGACGAATACGGTTCCGACGGGATTCACGTCGCGCACGTGATCATAGACGGAAGCCTCCTCAATCCAGACGTGTACGAGACCGAGGAGACCGTGGACGAAGCAGCGTACATCGATCCGGCGGCCGCGGCCGAGACCTGTTATCATCTCGTCGAGCAACCCGCCCGCGCACGGACGTTCGAACTCGACCTCCACGCGAACGAGCGGACCATCTCCCGGTGAGACGAGAGTTCGGATAAAGGATATATATTTCCTAAACTGTCTATCATTATTGATTTCGACTGTTGATACGCTCCCTGTGTATATGACTAACAGATACCAAGCAGCGATACCAAGATGTCACGGAACGTGTCCATCGGCGATTCAGATCGACGACAAGT
>CAYQWI010000447.1:0-2014 GCA_964421165.1 uncultured Natronomonas sp. | reverse complement strand
AGCGGTTCGCCCGCCTCCGGCTCGAAGCGATCGACAACTTCTATCAGGAGGTCGCAGGGATGGCCAACGATCTGTTCGTCCCCAAGCGCCACGAGATGGACGGCATCCTGGTCGGCGGGCCCTCGCCGACGAAAGACGAGTTCCTCGACGGCGAGTACTTACACCACGAGCTCGGCGATATGGTGCTCGGGAAGTTCGACGTATCCTACACCGACGAGTCCGGACTCTACGACCTCGTCGACGCCGCAGAGGACGTGTTGGCCGAAACGGAGGTCATGAAGGACAAATCCGAGATGGAGGAGTTCTTTGAACAGCTTCACGACGGCGGCAAGGCGACCTACGGGTTCGATGCGACGAGACAGAACCTCGTGATGGGCGCGGTCGACCGGCTCCTGATAAGCGAAGATCTCCGGAAAGACGTCGTCAGCTACGACTGCGGCGGCCGCGAGGAGTTCGAGCTCGTCGATCGGCGGGCGTCGACTCCGACACATACCTGCGAGAACGGACAGGAAGGGGAGGTCATCGAACGCGAAGACGCCATCGATCACCTGATGGAACTCGCCGAACAGCGGGGCTCGGACGTGAAGTTCATCTCCACTGATTTCGAGAAGGGCGAGCAGCTCCTGACCGCTTTCGGCGGAATTGCGGGAATTCTCCGCTACTCGACGGGCGTCTAAGGTGTGTATAGTATCGCGGTATATCAGGCATAACTCGGTGCTCTTTCCGAAGATCCGTGTTCCGTAACGGACCAGTTGGAAAGGATTAACCCGTTTGGGCAAGAACGACCGCACAAGAATGAGCAAAGACGTTAAACCGACGCGAAAGAACCTCATGGCCATCGAGGACCGAATCGAGCTTTCGGAACGCGGCCACGATACGCTCGAAAAGAAGCGCGACGGGCTCATCATGGAATTTATGGACATCCTCGATCAGGCACAAGACGTTCGATCAGATCTCGATGACAACTACGAACGGGCCCAACGAAACATCAACATGGCCCGAGCAATGGAGGGTGATGTCGCAGTTCGTGGCGCAGCAGCGGCCTTGAAAGAACACCCAGAGATCACGAGTCAATCAAAGAACATCATGGGTGTCGTAGTTCCCCAGATCGAATCGACGAAAGTCAAAAAATCACTCGACCAACGTGGCTACGGACTCGTCGGCACGTCCGCCCGGATCGATGAGGCTGCTGACGCCTACGAGGAACTTCTCGAGACTGTTATTCTCGCTGCTGAAGTCGAGACCGCGATGAAGAAGATGCTCGACGAAATCGAGAAAACGAAGCGGCGCGTCAACGCCCTCGAATTCAAGCTGCTTCCCGACCTCTATGAGGCACAGGAGTATATCGAACAGAAACTCGAAGAGCAAGAACGCGAGGAGATCTTCCGCATGAAAAAGATCAAGGCAAAGAAGCAAGCGGACGAAGCAGCGGCCAAAGAGGAGAAGGAGGACGGTATCGAAGAGCCCGTCCCTGCCGACGACTGAAGATAGATCGCCGGAACTCGGAGATATTCTTTCGCTCGATTGATACCCCCCGTCTTAATCGTTCCTCGACCGACAGCACGTCATTCATATTATTCAGGGAGATAGAAGTCGGTATGGAGTGTCCCGACTGTCGTGCTCAAACGGTCGTCTTCGATGTCCCACCAGCGCATCAACCGCACGTTCCTGAGGAAGCCGATCGGGTAGCACTGTGCCCGGCGTGTCTCACACTCGTCGCGACCGATGCCCGTGTCGACGATCGATTCGATCGAATTTCGAGCGCCTTCCCGATCGAAGCAGACGCCGCGATTCCGCTGGCGATCGCACTCGGATTGCTCGATTCGCTCGCACTCAATCGCCGCTCGATCCAGGAACTGCTCTCGGCAGTAGAGAAAGCCGGAGTCGATCCGCTGTTGATACTCGATCGGCTCCACGTTCAGGGTGGCGTCAATCCGGATTTCGAGATCGATAGGCGGCGACACCAACTCGAGCAGTTGCTGAGCTAAGGCTACGATCGTGGTCGAGAGGCTTG